>JAEWKX010000201.1 GCA_023393575.1 Pseudomonadota bacterium | reverse complement strand
GCCTGATGGAGCGCGGACACGGCAGGGTGGTCATCGGATCGGAGATGTCCGGAGGTGTTCACGACGTTCTGGTCGAGGACTGTGAGATGATCGGGACGGATCGGGGGTTGCGGCTCAAGACAAGGCGGGGTCGGGGCGGTTCGGTCACCGGCATCACGATGAGACGCGTCCGGATGGACGGCGTGCTGACGGCGCTTTCCGCAAATCTTCACTACCACTGCGATCGGGACGGGCACGACGAGTGGGTGCAATCCCGAGAGCCCATGGCGCCGGGCGAGGGGACGCCGGAGATCGATGGCATTACCGTTGAAGATGTCGATGTCCATCAGGTTGGGCACGCAGTGGGAGCCTTCCTCGGCCTGCCCGAAGCGCCCATCCGGAATGTCGTCATCCGCCGCGTTCGTGTCCATTCATTCGATCCCGCAGCCGCAGCCGCACCACCCATCATGGCAGATGGGGTGCGGGCGATGTTTCATGAGAAGGTCGTGTGCGAACACGCGCACGTCCAGTGCGACGACCCAAGTCTCTTGTCGCAGTCACGGCTTTCAATCCCAAGCTTCCGGGCAGTATCATGACGTTTACGGATTATTTCGAGCAGTTTTGCCAGCGGTATGAGCCCTACAAGCAGGGCGCCTGGTGCTATGAAGACGGCTGCATCTATCGCGGCTTGATGCTTCTTTACCAGTCGAGCGGCGAGCGGCGCTGGCTTGACCACCTCCTGAGGCTGGTCTCGTATCAGATCGATGGCGATGGCAATCTGGCCGGATATGACCCGCTCGAGTTCAATATAGACAACATCCTGCCCGGCCGCGTCCTCCTCTTCCTTGGGCAGGAGACGAAGGACGCCCGCTACATGGCCGCCGCCCGGCGGCTGATCGACCAGTTGGATCATCATCCGCGGGTTCTTCCCGGCAACTACTGGCACAAGGCGCGCTATCCGTACCAGGTCTGGCTCGACGGGCTTTATATGGCGCTGCCTTTCCAGGTCGAATATGCCCTTGCCGCCGGCGATCAACCTCGCATTTCTGATGCTCTCCAGCAGCTGGCGACGGCTCTTGTGCTCACGGCGACGTCCGAGGGACTGCACGTTCACGGGTATGATGAAAGCCGAGACCAAGCCTGGGCAGACAAGCAGACCGGAAAATCTCCCGCGGTCTGGGCCCGGGCCTTGGGCTGGATGGTCATGGCCCTGATCGATGTCCTGGCCGTTCTGCCCCGGGACGCGGCGACGGCGGCCTTGCGAAAGCGAGCGCGGTCCGTACTGCTTGCCATACTCGCTCGGCAGCAGGAATCGGGGCTTTGGTTACAGGTCCTGGATGCGCCCGATCTCGTCGGCAACTACGAAGAGACGTCGGCATCGGCGATGTTCGCCTATGCTTGCCTTGCCGCAGGCCGCCTGCAGTCCCTGGCGCCGCAAGAGACCGGACGCCTGGAAGATGGTGCGCGGCGGACGTTGGACACGCTCCTCAAGACTCGCCTCCAGACGGAAGACGGAGTGGTTCGGCTTACGGGGATATGCCAGGTCGCAGGATTGGGTGCTCTATCGGGGCCTTATCGTGACGGCACTCCCGCATACTACCTCTCGGAGCCGGTCGTCTCCGATGACGCGAAGGGTGTCGGGCCGCTCATGATGGCTGTCGCTGAACTCGGACTTTGCGCGGCGGCGGAAGGCACTAGCGCAGTCGCCGCGTCTTGCCGTCGCTGAAGACCACGTTTACCTGTACTTCCGTGGCCACTTCCCTGTCGCCGATCCGATCGCGGCCGTGTGCCTCGCCGCGTGTTTCTTACGCCGGATCCGTCAAGCTTCGCTCTTGGCAACGCGGTTCGTGCGATGGCTGGGCATGGAGATTGCCTGGACTTCAAGACCAAAAGATCCAGGCATTCAGATGCCCGGATCTTGGAATGATGGCGTTTGCCGCTTCACTTTACGTCACCGTGGACGAAGTAGACGTCACCATCGTCGTCCGTCCACGGTGAAAGCGCCGCCGCGTCCTCAAGAGCATCCGCTCGTTGCCCCACACGTATCGCATTTCTCGCAGGTGCCGTTCCGCACCATCGTGAAGTTCTGGCACTCGGAACACATGTTGCCCGTATACCCCTGCGCGATGGAGCGCATGCGGCGTTCGTTTTCCACCTTCTTCGCTTCCGTCTTGGCGGCGGCGGCGTCGGCGGCGGCCTTGTCGGAGAAGAGGGCGGTGGCTGTCTGCCGATCTTCGGTGGCGACCTCCTCCAGCACCTCTTCGGCGATCTCCTCGGCCAGTTCCTTGGCGCGCTCCTCGTAGTCGCGCCTGAAGGCGACGATTTCCGAAGTCGAGATCGCCGTGGTCGGCTCCAGCTTGCGGGCTACGGAACCGGCGAAGGAGGTGACGTTGGTCAGTGCCTTGGCCGGGGCGGCGGTGGCTGAACCTTTCGCTTCGGACGCGCCGGATTGACCGCCCTGGATCAGGGTCGGCTTGTAGCCCCGCGTCCAGCCCGTCGAGATCAGGTTGGTTTTGCCTTCCGAAATTCCCTTGCCGAGCGCGGTATTGGAGAAGTCGGATGTGTCGACATGGGCCAGATCGTGGCGGCCGAGATAGGAAACGGCAAGCTCGCGGAACACGTAGTCGAGGATCGATGTGGCGTTCTTGATCGCGTCGTTGCCGACGACGACGCCGGCCGGCTCGAACTTCGTGAAAGTGAAGGCCTCGACATATTCCTCGAGCGGCACGCCGTACTGGAGGCCGAGCGAGATCGCGATGGCGAAATTGTTCATCATCGCGCGGAAGGCGGCACCTTCCTTGTGCATGTCGATGAAGATCTCACCGAGGCGACCATCTCCGAACTCGCCGGTGCGCAGGTAGACCTTGTGCCCGCCGATATTCGCCTTCTGGGTATAGCCCTGACGGCGGTTCGGCAGCTTCTCGCGCTCGCGGGTAATCCGTTCGATGACGCGTTCGACGATCTTCTCCGTGACGGTGACCGCCTGGGCGGCGACCGGCTGCTGGATCAGGTCCTCGATCGCATCCTCGTCGTCCTCGTCCTCGATCAGCGATGCGTTCAGGGGCTGGGAGAGCTTGGAACCGTCGCGATAGAGTGCGTTGGCCTTGAGCGCCAGCTTCCATGACAGCATATAGGCCGCACCGCAATCCTCGACGGTTGCCTCGTTCGGCATGTTGATCGTCTTGGAGATGGCGCCTGAGATGAAGGGCTGGGCCGCTGCCATCATGCGGATATGGCTCTCGACCGAGAGGTAGCGCTTGCCGATTTTGCCGCAGGGATTGGCGCAATCGAAGACGGGCAGGTGCTCATCCTTCAGGAAGGGTGCGCCTTCGAGCGTCATCGCACCGCAGACATGGATGTTGGCGGCCTCGATGTCCTTCCTGGCGAAACCGATGTGCTCGAGCAGGTTGAAGCTCATGTCGGCAAGCTGCTCGTCGGAGACCTTCAGTGTTTCCTTCAGGAAGTCGGCGCCGAGCGTCCACTGGTTGAAGACGAACTTGATGTCGAATGCGGCCTTCAGCGCGCCGTTGACGGCTTCGATCTTCTCGTCGGTAAAGCCCTTGGCACGAAGTGAGCCGGGGTTGATGCCTGGCGCCTGATTGAGGTTGCCGTGGCCGACCGCATAGGCCTCGATCTCGGCAATCTGGCTTTCCGTGTAGCCGAGCGACCGCAGCGCTTCGGGAACGGCGCGGTTGATAATCTTGAAGTAGCCGCCGCCGGCGAGCTTCTTGAACTTCACTAGCGCGAAGTCTGGCTCGATGCCGGTCGTGTCGCAATCCATGACGAGGCCGATCGTGCCGGTCGGCGCGATCACGGTCGTCTGGGCATTGCGGTAGCCGTGCTTCTCGCCGAGTTCCAGTGCCTTGTCCCAGGCAGCCTTGGCATGGGCGGACAGATCCTGGTCCGGGTTCTCGTCGTGGAAGAGCGGAACCGGGTTGACCGACAGCTGCTCGTAGCCGGTTGCCTCGCCGTAAGCGGCCCGGCGATGGTTGCGCATGACGCGCAGCATGCTCTCGCGGTTCGGCGCGAAATTCGGGAAGGGGCCGAGCTCACCCGCCATTTCGGCCGAGGTGGCATAGGCGATGCCGGTCATGATCGCGGTCAAGGAACCGGCGATCGCGCGGCCTTCCTTGGAGTCATAGGCGATACCGGAGGACATCAGGAGGCCGCCGATATTGGCGTAGCCGAGGCCGAGCGTGCGGTACTGGTAGGAGAGTTCGGCGATTTCCCTGGACGGGAACTGCGCCATCATCACCGAGATTTCGAGCACGACGGTCCACAGGCGCACGGCATGTTCGTAGTCGGCGATGTGGATGCGCTTCGTGTCCTTGTCCTTGAACTGCAGGAGGTTCAGCGAAGCGAGGTTGCAGGCCGTGTCGTCGAGGAACATGTATTCCGAGCACGGATTGGAGCCGCGGATCGGGCCACCGGCCGGCGAGGTGTGCCAGTCGTTCATCGTGGTGTTGAAGTGCAGGCCCGGATCGGCCGATGCCCAGGCGGCGTAGGAAATCTTCTCCCACAGGTCGCGCGCCTTCAGCGTCTTCATGACCTTGCCGTCCTTGCGGGCGGTCAGGTTCCACTCGCCATCGTTCTCGACGGCGCGCAGGAAGTCGTCCTTCAGCGAGACGGAATTGTTGGAGTTCTGGCCGGAAACGGTGAGATAGGCTTCCGAATCCCAGTCGGTGTCATAGGTTTTGAACTCGAGATCCTTGTAGCCCTGGCGTGCGAACTGGATGACGCGGCCGACATAGTTCTCCGGAACCATGTCCTTCTTGGCGGCCTTGATCTCGCGCTTCAGCGCCGGGTTCCTGTTCGGGTCGAAGCAGTCGTCGCCATCGCCCTCGCAGTTGACGCAGGCCTTCATGATCGCCTTCAGGTGCTTGGCGACGATCTTGGAGCCGGTGACGAGGGCGGCGACCTTCTGCTCTTCCTTGACCTTCCAGTTGATGTATTCCTCGATATCCGGATGGTCGATGTCTACGACGACCATCTTGGCCGCGCGCCGCGTCGTGCCGCCCGACTTGATGGCGCCGGCCGCGCGGTCGCCGATCTTGAGGAAGCTCATCAGCCCGGAGGAACGGCCGCCCCCGGAAAGTTTCTCGCCTTCGCCGCGCAGGTGCGAGAAGTTGGAACCGGTGCCGGAGCCGTATTTGAAGAGCCGCGCTTCACGCACCCAGAGATCCATGATGCCGCCCTCGTTGACGAGGTCGTCGCCGACGGACTGGATGAAGCAGGCATGCGGCTGCGGATGCTCGTAGGCCGACTTGGACTTGGTCAGCTTGCCGGTGAAGGGGTCGATATACAAATGGCCCTGGCCCGGACCGTCGATGCCGTAGGCCCAGTGCAGGCCGGTGTTGAACCACTGCGGAGAGTTCGGAGCGACGCGCTGCGTGGCGAGCATGTAGGCGAGTTCGTCCCGGAGGGCGAGGGCGTCTTCCTCGGACGAAAAATACTTGCCCTTCCAGCCCCAGTAGGTCCAGGTACCGGCAAGGCGGGAGAAGACCTGGCGCGCATCGGTTTCGGAACCGTATTGCTCTTCCTTAG
>JAEWKX010000181.1 GCA_023393575.1 Pseudomonadota bacterium | reverse complement strand
CGTCCATCTCGTCGTCTCGGATCTTGCCGCTGTATCGGTCTTCTACCGCCGGATCATCGGCCTCTCCGTCATCGAACGGCATGCGAGCGGCGAGGTCCTGGGGGCCGCGGGACGTCCGCTTCTGACGCTGGAGACCCGGCGGGATGCCGTGCGGGCACCAGAAACGGCTGCCGGCCTCTTCCATACGGCCTTCCTCCTTCCCGGCCGCGCCGATCTCGCGCATTGGCTGGTTCACGCAGCCGATAGCGGCGTGCGGCTCGAAGGCGCCTCGGACCATCTCGTCAGCGAAGCGCTCTACCTTTCAGACCCGGAAGGCAACGGCATCGAGATCTATCGCGACCGACGCCCGGAGGAATGGACCTATCATGAGGACGGAACGGTCGAGATGGCAACGGCGCGGCTGGATCTGCAGGCGCTTCACGCAAGCGCGCCCGCGGAACCGTTCGCCGGAATGGCCGAGGGAACCGCGGTGGGCCACATCCACCTGCAGGTCGGCGGCGTGCCGGAGGCGGAGGCCTTCTATCGCGACGCGATGGGGCTGAAGCTGATGGCCCGATACCCCGGCGCCAGCTTCTTCGCCACCGGCGGCTATCATCACCACGTCGCCGCGAATGTCTGGAACAGCCGCAACGCCGGCCCGCGCCAGGAGAACATGACGGGTCTCGCCGGCTATACCCTGCGATTCAACGATGCGTCCGCGCTCGACGCAACGCTCGCCAGCCTCAGTTCCCGGCAGATACCGGTGCGGAAAGACAGCGCCGAATGGTCGCTCCACGATCCGTGGGGGATCGGCATCACGCTTTCGTCCTGAGCGGCGGAACCGGTGTTCCCGTTGCGCGTTTACGGCGCGTACCGGGGACCCGACAGATGGCGACGTCAGATACGAACGGCCGAAGGCGAAAACGATCCGCGGCGGATCTCGGCATCACCAAGGCTGAGGCATCGGCCCTGCAGGACGAGGCCGATGCCACCGAGTTCTCACCGCTGGGGCGGGCCGCACTCGAAGTGGCCGCCAGCTGGGCGATCATCGGGATCTTCTGCCTGCTCGGCCTGGCCCTCATCTCGTACATGAAGCTCGTGCTGATCCCGATCACGCTGGCGATCGTGGTGGGCATCATCCTCGGAATGGCCGCCGAGAGGCTGGGCGATCTTGGCATACCGCGCTTCGGGATCGCGATCACCCTCTCCTCCGCGGTTGCCGGGGTGCTCCTCCTGACCGTCTATGCCCTGGCGGAACCGGTGGCCTTCTTCATCAACAGCGGGCCTGCCCTCGTCGAACAGACGATCGACCGCATCCTTCCCTATCTCGAGCGGATGGAATGGCTGAACATCAGCGCCGCCACCTTCGAGACGGGGCCGATGTCGATGGAAAAGCTCCTGGAGAACAGCAGCAGCGTGCTGGCGATCCTCAGCGCCAGCCTGGCGCCGGCCGTCATCCAGGCGCTGATCTTCTTCGCGGCCCTGCTGCTCTTCCTCTACGGCCGCGTAAGGCTGCGCCGGACGATCATCATGGCCTTTCCCCAGCGGCGGCAGAGGCTGGTGGCGATCCGCGTGCTGAACTCGATGGAGGAAGTCCTGGGCTACTACTTCGCCACCGCCAGCATGCTGTATCTCGGCCTTGGCCTGTCCATGACCCTCATCGCCTATCTCGGCGGTCTTACCGCACCTGCGATGTGGGGAATCTTCGCCTTCATCTCCAGCTTCATCCCCTATCTCGGCATCACGCTGATGACCTTCTCGGTGGCGCTCGGCGGCGTGCTGACGCACGACACGCTGATCGTCGGGCTGGCGCCGGCCGCGGTGTTCTTCGTCGTGCACCTGATCATGGAGAACCTGATCTTCCCGGCGATCATGGGCCGGCAATGGGAGATCAACCCGTTCCTGGTGTTCATCGCCATCATCTTCTGGACCTGGATGTGGGGCGCGGTCGGCGCGATGCTGGCGCTGCCGCTATCGCTGATCGCCATGACGATCGCCAACGAGCTCTTCCCCGAGCGCCGGACGGTGCCGCACCTGCCGGGATGAGGCCGTCTCAGTCGTAGAGGTAGTACCGCTCCCACTGGCTGCGCGGAACCCTGCCGCCGACCTTGTACCGGAAGGAGCGGATATTCAGGCCACGCTCGCCCGTCTCGCACCTGAACTTCAGCCGGTACCACTCGCCGCCGCTGCGGAAGGCCGCGCCCGGAGCTTTCACGAGATTGCCCTCCTCGACCGGATCGGAAAAGGTGTAGGCGATCACCTTGTCAGGGCTCATGCCCTTCTGTTCCTCGCCGATGCGGGCCATCGCCTCCATGTCGCAGCGCTGCTCCCGCCGCTCTTGCGGAGCGAGCGCTTTGAGTTGCCTGACGATGGCGGCATCCAGGGCATGGGCAGGAGCGGCCGCCGCGAGCGTCAGAAGGGCCAGGAAAACAGTCTTCTTGTTTTTCATTTTCGCCTCACCGGAGGGATTCGGACGGGGCGGAAACTAGGAGATGACAGCCCGATTGACCACCCACTGAAACGGGAAACAGGATGATCCGGGGACTGGGTGGAACCTTGATGAGCAAAAGGCATGAAGCGATGCGCGCCAATCCGAAAGCGGACTGGCGCCTGGCGGACATCAAGGGACTTTGCGAGGAATTCGGCATCTCCTGCGAGCCACCGAGGGGTGGAAGTTCACACTACAAGATCAGTCATCCGCAGATGCGGGAGATTTTGACCGTCCCTTTCAAACGTCCGATCAAGCCGATATATATTCGGAAACTGGTTCAGTTCGTCGATGCAGTGAGGTTACTTTGACGCGCCCCCTGCGGTTTTCTGTCGTCGTTTCTCCGCTTGCCCCCGAAGACGGTGGCGGCTTCCTCGCGACCGTGCCTGATCTTCCCGGATGCATGAGTGATGGCGAGACTCCGCAACAGGCTATTTCGAACGTGCAAGATGCCATCGAGAGTTGGATCGAGGCGGCCCATGAAACCGGCCGGCCGATACCGCAGCCCTCCCGCCACCTCAACGCTGGCTGATTCCGACCGCTTGCCTCCCGCCGAGGCACCCCCTATCTCTGGCACTCCTCCTTTCCAACCCGGAGTGCTTCCTTGGCCCTTTCCCGCAAGCCCGTCTTCCACAACCTCCCCTCCCCGCCCGTCGCCGGGAGGAAGCCCGTGAGCGATACCCGCCACGGCATCACCCGGACGGACGATTATGCCTGGATGCGGGCGGAGAACTGGCAGGCGATGTTCAAGGATCCGAGCCTGCTCGACGACGAGCTGCGGCGGCACCTGGAGGCCGAGAATGCCTATATGGACGCGGCGATGGCGGATACGGCGGCACTGCAGAAGACGCTGTTTGCCGAGATGAGGGGCCGCATCAAGGAGGACGATTCGTCCGTGCCGATGAAGGACGGGCCGTTCGCCTACGGCACAGCCTATGTGACCGGCGGCGAGCAGCCGCGCTATTTCCGCATTCCCCGCGACGCGGACCATAAAGACGAAAGCCAGCGCAAGCTGCTGGTCGACGGCGACAAGGAGGCCGAGGGCAAGGACTATTTCCGGCTTGCCGGGCTTGACCACACCACCGACCACCGGTTCGGCATCTGGGGCTATGACGACAAGGGTTCGGAATATTTCACGCTGCGCATCCGCGACCTGGAAACCGGTGACGACCTCCCCGACGTGATCGAGAACACCGGCGGCGGCGGGGTCTGGGCGCCGGACGGCAAGAGCTTCTTCTACACACTGCAGGACGAGAACCATCGTCCGTCGAAAGTCTTCCATCACGTCGTCGGCCGGCCGCAATCGGAAGACCGGCTGGTGTTCGAAGAGAAGGATCCGGGCTTCTTCATGGGCGTCGGCGGATCGCTGCTCGACGACGTAATCTATATCGACATCCACGAC
>JAEWKX010000147.1 GCA_023393575.1 Pseudomonadota bacterium | reverse complement strand
TCTGGGAACGTCGACGAACGGTCATGGTGCCGGCTCTAACTGCCTCGGTTGCGGATGGCGGCGGCTTCGATGTTGACCCGAACCTGTCCCGCGAATGTGATGGTTCGACCCTTATCGGTTATCTTGAGTGACTGTGCAACAATCGACGCTTGTCCCGTCGTGATGGAGATCGGATCGTTCGTTTCCAGCGTGCCGCCGACGCCGTCCATGCGGGCGGACTGGAACCTGGCGGATGTTCCGTTGCTGAGGTTGACGTCGAACGGCGCGGTCATCTCCATGCGGTCGGTCCCGCGGTCGAAGATGCCCTCCTTGGCCACGCCGCGTGCGATGGTATCCTCGTTCAGCGGAACGGCGGCCTTCACGTTCTCGAGCGTTATCATGTTCGGATCGGCGATGTCCTGCAGCGCGCGGACGGCCGTCATCGAGTAGCTGATCCCATCGTCGTTGCGCCCGGCGATGGCGGGGCGTTCCATGACGATCTTGCCGTTCTCGATCCGGGCATTCTCGATGACGAGATTTTCGGGCAGGTAGGCACGGATTACCGAGACCCCGATGAAAGCCAGCGACACGACGGCCGCGCCGAGGGGAAGCCACACGCGGAGCTTGCGCACGCGTGCCGAATGGACCAGCGCAGCCTGGTACGCATTCCCGTTCGCCGGCCCTTCCCGGACAGGCATCGGCGCCTTGAGCATCCTCTGCAGCATAAGCTGGTTCTGTTCCCTGTTCGCCCCACGGGCGCATGCTCCTCCGCAATGGCGGGCGGAGCGGCTTCCGTATTCCGTCGCAATATGGTTTTTATGTATCAACAAACAATAACAGCCAACATAAATTCGTGATAGCGGTGCGCGCAAGGTGCGATCCGCGTACGCCCGCATCGGCAACAGGAAAGTTCAATGGATCAATCGGCAATTGCAGATCGCCGGCGGCTGAGAAGAAAGCTGGCCTTCTGGCGCGTCCTCACCCTTCTCGTCGTCATCGGTCTCGGATTTTCCGTCTACCGCATGGGGGCCGGCGAGGGTGGGCGCGCGGCGCCGCATGTGGCGCAGGTCAGGATATCCGGCATGATCCAGGATGATACGGAGCTCCTGGAACGGCTGGACAGGATTGCGGAGAGCGACAGCGTCAAGGCGCTCGTCGTCTCGATCTCCTCGCCCGGTGGAACGACCTATGGCGGCGAACGGATCTTCAAGGCCATCCGGGCCGTCGCCGAGAAGAAGCCGGTGGTCTCCGATATCCGCACCCTGGCCGCTTCCGCCGGCTACATGATCGCCACCGCAGGCGATACGATCGTCGCCGGGGAAAGCTCGATCACGGGATCGATCGGCGTCATCTTCCAATATCCGCAGATCGCCGAGATGATGGATAATCTCGGCGTCTCCCTGGAGGAGATCAAGTCCTCGCCGCTGAAGGCCGAGCCGTCCCCCTTCCATCCTCCGAGCGAGGAGGCGAGGGAGATGATCCGGTCGATGATCATGGACAGCTACGACTGGTTCGTGGACCTGGTGGCCGAGCGCCGCAACCTTCCGCGCGACGAGGCGCTGCGCCTCTCCGACGGTTCGATCTTCACGGGAAGACAGGCGCTGCAGGCCAGGCTCGTCGATACGCTCGGCGGCGACGACGAGATCCGGGCCTATCTTGCGGGCAAGGGCATCGGCGAGGATCTGCCCATGGTCGAATGGAAGGACGATGGCGACGGTTCCTCCCTCTGGTTTGCCCGCGCCATGGCGGAATTTGCACGCCTGACGGGACTGGCCGATCTCATCGCCCCCGCATCGATCCGCTCCTGGGCCGGCGAGAAGTTGTTCCTTGACGGTCTGGTCTCCGTTTGGCAGGTTGGCCGCGAGTGAAAAGCTAAATTTTATCAGGGGGCAAACGTGATCAAGTCCGAACTGGTGCAGATCGTCGCGGCCCGCAATCCGCACCTCTACCATCGCGATGTCGAGAACATCGTCAATGCGGTTCTCGACGAGATTACGGACGCGCTGGCGGCCGGTAACCGCGTCGAATTGCGCGGCTTCGGCGCCTTCTCCGTCAAGAACCGTCCCTCTCGCTCGGGCCGCAATCCGCGTACCGGCGAATCCGTCTTCGTCGAGGAGAAGTGGGTTCCCTTCTTCAAGACCGGCAAGGAATTGCGCGAACGCCTCAATCCCGGCATGGGCGACGAGGCGGATTGACGCGCTGAGCCGCGCTCCGGCAGACGCTCTTGAAAGGCGCCGCAAGGCGCCTATTCTGCCTTCGGAGATCGGGATATCCATCGGGCACGAACGAGGCGGAGAGACATGACGAGGCTGAAGAAGATCCTGACCCTGGTGATACTGGTGCCCCTCGGCATCCTTCTCGTCATCCTGTCGGTCGCCAATCGTCAGAGCGTGACGCTTGCCCTCAACCCCTTCCGGCCGGAGGACGGCGTGCTGTCCCTCACCGCTCCCTTCTTCCTGTTCCTGATGCTGTCGCTCCTCCTCGGCATGCTCATCGGCTCGCTCGGGACCTGGTGGACCCAGGGCAAATACCGCAGGCAGGCCCGCATCGAGGCGCGGGAAGCCGTCAGATGGCACGATGAGGACGACAGGCAGAAGAAGAACCATTCCACCGCCGTTGTTCCCGCCGGTACGCCGCTGGCGCGCAACTGAGGCGCCAGCCAAGCCTCTTCTTTTTGACTGCGGCTTGCTTATGTTCACGCCGTGGACCTGATCGATCCCAAATCGGCCGGCCGTGATGCCGCATTCATGCCCCGGCCGTTCCTGGAATGGTTCGCCGAGAAGGGCTGGCAGCCGCGCGCCCACCAGTTGGAACTGCTCGCCCGTGCCCAGGCCGGCGAGAACATGCTGCTGATAGCGCCGACCGGCGCCGGCAAGACGCTTGCCGGCGTCCTTCCGTCGCTCACGGACCTTACCCGCCGCGGCAGAATCCCGCCCGGCTCCGCCTTCACCGGCATCCATACGCTCTACGTCTCGCCCCTGAAGGCGCTGACGGTGGATATCGAGCGCAACCTGATGAAGCCCGTGACGGAGATGGGTCTTCCCGTCACCATCGAGAACCGCACGGGCGATACGCCGCAGGCCAAGCGCCAGCGCCAGAAGCTGTCGCCGCCGGATATCCTCCTGACGACACCGGAGCAGGTTGCACTGCTGCTCGCCAACAGGGAGGCCGAGCGCTTCTTCAGGGATCTTCGCTACGTGGTGCTGGACGAGCTCCATTCGCTCGTCACCTCCAAGCGCGGTCATCTGCTCTCGCTCGGGCTGGCGCGCCTGCGCCGTCATGCACCGAGCCTGCAGACGATCGGTCTGTCGGCCACCGTCGCCGATCCGATGGACCTGCAGCGGTGGCTCGTGCCGCAAACGGCAGCCGGGGGCGAAAACCCGCCGCAGCCCGCCGGCCTCGTGCACGTCCAGGGTGGAGCGGCGCCCGACATCACCATCCTGGATACCGACAAGCGGATCCCGTGGTCGGGACACGTCTCGACCTATGCGATCCCCGAGGTCTACGAGGAGATCAAGCGGCACAAGACGACGCTGATCTTCGTCAACACGCGCTTCCAGGCAGAGCTCCTGTTTCAGGAGCTCTGGACGATCAACGACGACAACCTGCCGATCGCGCTGCACCACGGCTCCCTCGACGCCGGCCAGCGCCGCAAGGTGGAGGCGGCGATGGCCGCCAACCGGCTGCGGGCGGTGGTCGCGACCTCCACGCTCGACATGGGCATCGACTGGGGCGACGTCGATCTGGTCGTCCATGTCGGGGCGCCGAAGGGCGCGTCGCGGCTGGCCCAGCGTATCGGCCGCTCCAATCACCGCATGGACGAGCCGTCCAAGGCGATCCTCGTGCCGGCCAACCGTTTCGAGGTGATGGAGTGCCAGGCGGCGCTCGATGCCAACTATCTCGGTGCCCAGGATACGCCCCCGGTGGGCGAGGGCGCCCTCGATGTGCTCGCCCAGCATATCCTCGGCATGGCCTGCGCCGAACCCTTCGACCCTCTCGAACTCTACGAAGAGATCACCGGCGCCTCGCCCTATGCCGGCCTCTCCTGGGAGATGTTCGAGCGTGCCGTCGATTTCGTCGCCACCGGCGGATACGCGCTGCGCTCCTACGAACGCTACGCGAAGATCCGCAAGACGAAGGAGGGTCGCTGGCGCGTCTCCAATCCGCAGGTCGCCCAGCAATACCGGCTGAACCTCGGCACCATTGTGGAGGCGACCGAGCTCAACGTCCGGCTGGTGAAGCGCAACGCCAAGGGAACGCTCGGTCGTGGCGGGCTGTCGCTCGGCAAGGTGGAGGAGTACTTCCTCGAACAGCTTGTTCAGGGAGACACCTTCCTCTTCGCAGGCAAGGTGTTGCGCTTCGAAGGCATCCGCGAGAACGAGTGCCTCGTCTCCAATGCCTTTTCCATGGACCCGAAGATCCCCGCTTATGCCGGCGGCAAGTTTCCCCTCACCACCTACCTTGCCGACCAGGTGCGCTCGATGCTGGCGGATCCGCAGCGATGGAAGGCGCTTCCCGACCAGGTCCGAGACTGGCTGGAGATCCAGCAGGACCGCTCCATGCTGCCGAAGAAGGACGAACTGCTGATCGAGACCTTTCCCCGCGGAAAGCGCTTCTTCATGATCGCCTATTGTTTCGAAGGACGGCTTGCCCATCAGACGCTCGGTATGCTGCTCACCCGCCGGCTGGAACGCGCCGGCGCCCGCCCGCTCGGCTTCGTCGCCACCGACTATTCGCTGGCCGTCTGGGCGCTCTCCGATCTCGGCGGCATGATCGATGCCGGCCGCCTCGGCCTGTCCGACCTCTTCGACGAGGACATGCTGGGCGACGATCTCGAGGCCTGGCTCGACGAGAGCTATATGCTGAAGCGCACCTTCCGCAATTGCGCCGTGATTTCCGGCTTGATCGAACGTCGCCACCCCGGAAAGGAAAAGACCGGGCGGCAGGTAACGGTCTCCACCGATCTGATCTATGACGTCCTGCGAAGCCACGAGCCGGACCATATTCTGCTGGAAGCCACGCGGCGGGATGCGGCATCGGGCCTTTTGGACATCGGCCGGCTTGGCGATATGCTGGCGCGAATCAAGGGCCATATCACCCACCGCGCCCTCGACCGCGTATCGCCGCTCGCCGTGCCGATCATGCTGGAGATCGGCAGGGAAAGCGTCCCGGGCGAGGCGCAGGACGCGGTGCTGCAGGAGGCGGCCGAGGAATTGATCGCGGAGGCGATGGGGTAGGGCGGCAACAGCCCCTCGGCCCGGCCTCCCGGAAACGAGGCAGGGACGTGCTGCTCGATGCCGGAGAGCAGCGGAGAGTGGGCGGCTTGGGCCCTTCTCCCGTGAACGGGGAGAAGGCGCCGGCAGGCGGACGAGGGGCGAAGGCAGCCGGTGCCTTGCCTGAGACGAACGGAAAGACAAAGCGACAGTGATGCACCGCCTCGGGCTCGCCGCCCGCACAGCAACGATGACAGGCCAGGCTGCCGGCACGGAGGAAACCGTGGTTCATGGCGTCACGGCGGTTTGCGATCCGCTGGGCGGTCTCTACCTGCCCGAGACCGGCACCCTTGTCGTCTCGGGCCTGCACCTGGAAAAGGGCGCCGCCTTTGCCCGCCGGGGCATGATGCTGCCGCCCTACGACACGGTTGCGACGCTCAACCTCCTGGCCGCCGTCATTGCCCGCTATGATCCGAAGACGGTGATCTCGCTCGGCGACAACATCCATGATCGCCGGGGCGCGGCGCATCTGCCGGC
>JAEWKX010000134.1 GCA_023393575.1 Pseudomonadota bacterium | reverse complement strand
CTCCATGGCCTGCGTCGCCTTGCCGACCTGCGGCCTGGCAATGGCGGAGAGCGAGCGCTATCTGCCGGTCCTCATCGGCAGGATCGAGCCGATCCTGGAGAAGCACGGTCTTCAGCAGGAACCGATCACCATCCGCATGACCGGCTGTCCGAACGGCTGTTCCAGGCCGTATATCGCCGAGATCGGCCTGACGGGCCGCGCACCCGGCAAATACAATCTCTATCTCGGCGGCGGCTTTCACGGCGAACGTCTCAACGCGATGGTGTTGGAGAACGTCGGCGAGACAGCCATCCTGGAAATGCTCGACCAGGTTCTTGGCCATTACGCCTTCAGCAGGTTGCCCGGTGAGCGGTTCGGCGATTTCGTCGTCCGCGCCGGTTACCTGAACGATCGCGACAAGCTGGCAAAATCGGCTGCGTCGCAACCCGCGCTCAAGATCATCAAATGAAGAGGAGAATCCGATGACACTTCAACTCGGCCAGATAGCCCCGGACTTCCGGCAGCAGAGCACCCTTGGTCCCATCCGGTTCCACGAATGGCTCGGCAATTCCTGGGGTGTCCTTTTCAGCCATCCGAAGAACTTCACCCCCGTCTGCACCACGGAACTTGCCGAGGTTGCCCGCCTGAAACCGGAATGGGAAAAGCGAGGCGTGAAGCCCATCGGCCTTTCGGTGGATGATGTCGCCGCTCATCATCTGTGGGAGCGCGACATCGAAGACACCCAGGGTCAGGCCTTGAATTTTCCGATGCTGGCGGACAGCGACCGCTCGGTGGCGAACCTCTACGGCATGATCCACGACGAGACCGATCCGACCGTGACGGTGAGGGCGGTGTTCGTCGTCGATCCGAGCAAGAAGATCCGGCTCATCCTGACCTATCCGCCGAGCGCCGGTCGCAACTTCTCGGAAATCCTCCGGGCGATCGACAGCCTGCAGCTTACCGATACCCAGAAGGTATCGACGCCGGTCAACTGGGTAAAGGGGCAGCCGGTCATCATCTCTCCCAGCCTGACGGAAGAACAGGCAAGGGAACGCTTCCCGCAGGGCTGGACGGAACTGCGGCCCTACCTCCGGATGGTGGAACTGGGCGAATAATTACGCCCCGCCAGTCTGCGGTCGCATCGGCCGCACGCATCTGCGAGGGGGGCAGGAAAAGGGAGCGGGCGGAGGATGTCTTGTCTGCTCCCTTGCCTGTCCCCCTCGTGATATGACGGCAGGATGAACGCCGGTCTCGACGGGGCGGTCTCGACGGGGCCGGCCTCAGCGGGTGGACTTCAGGGCGGCGTCGAGGTCGTCGATAAGGTCATCTTCCGCCTCCAGGCCCACTGAAAGACGGACCAGCGAATCGGGGATGCCGGCCGCCGCCCTGGCCGCGGCGCCCATGCCGAGATGGGTCATCGTGGCGGGATGGGCAGCAAGGCTCTCGATGCCTCCGAGCGACTCGGCGAGAGTGAACAACTCAAGGCTTTCCACGAACCGCCGTACTTCGTCGGTACCGCCTTTCATCTCGAAACTGAGCATGGCGCCGAACCCGCGCTGCTGGGATCGGGCGACGGCATGATTCGGATGCGAGGGCAGGCCCGGATAGTAGACGCGCTCGACTGCGGGATGGGCGGAAAGAAACTGGGCGACGGCCATTGCGTTCTTCTGCTGCACGTCCATTCGCGCATGCAGGGTCCGCACGCCTCGCAGTGTCAGATATGCGTCGAAGGCTGAACCCGTGACGCCGGTGATGTTGGCCCACTCCGCCAGGGCTTCGCCGTGATCGGCGCTTGCGGCGATGACCGCCCCGCCGACCACATCCGAATGACCGTTCAGATATTTCGTTGTCGAGTGAATCACGAAATCCGCCCCCAGCGCGATAGGAGTCTGCAGGGCAGGAGACAGGAATGTGTTGTCCACCGCAAGCAAGGCGCCTGCGCTCCTGGCGGCGGACGCCATCGCGGCTATATCGACGATGCGCATGAGCGGGTTGCTCGGGGTCTCGACGAGAATGAGCCTGGGATTTTGTCCGAGGGCCTGCTCGAGCGCATCCCGGTTGTTCTGATCCACGAAAACCGCACGGAAATGACCGCGCTCGGCACGCTGCTGGATCAGGCGATAGCTGCCACCGTAGCAGTCGTGCGGAGCGACCAGGAGGTCGTCGCGGCGTAGCAGCGACAGCGTCAGGTCGAGAGCCGACATTCCCGACGAGGTGACGGTGGCGCAAGCTCCTCCCTCGAGCGCTGCGATCGTTTCGGAAAGGAGGCTGCGCGTCGGGTTGCTGGTACGTGCGTATTCATGCCTGCGCGGGACGGCATAACCTTCGAAGGCATAGGTGCTGGACAGATAGAGGGGAGGCGTGACGGCGCCGTGAGCAGGATCCTCCGCCACTCCGCGCGAGGCAGCGATCGTCTGTGGCTTCCAGTTCAGTGGCTTTGTCGTCATCGTATCTCAATCCATGAAAGTTGCGTTACGGGAGGAGGCAAACCGGCGCCCTCTATGGTTTCCTCCGGGGTGGCAGGACGCCTGCCACCGGCCGGACCGTTGCAAGCGTGAACGGTGGGGGGTCTCGTCGTTGGCATGTGAAGACGCGCCCTCGTCCGCAATGCATCATCCGCTCTACGGGCATACGGTAAGCGTTTTCGAATGATGCCACGGAAAGATCTCTCGGCATCCGCCATTTTTCTTCTGCAGTTCACCAGTGCCGATAGTGTTTCATGCCGAGGCGGGAAACAAACGAAAGTTTTCGGGGTCATGGTGCATTTTATTGCGGCCAGGACCGATGGGGGGAAGCGGATAT
>JAEWKX010000028.1 GCA_023393575.1 Pseudomonadota bacterium | reverse complement strand
CCCACCAGCCGGGCCGGCTGATCCTCAACCACATGGCGTTCGCCCGCCATCTCGTCTGGCTGCAGCGGCGCAACGGCCGGCCGGAGATCATGATCCGCGACCGGGCGACCGGCGAGGAACATGCGATCGCCTTCGCCGAGGAGGCCTATTCGCTCGGCCTGCAGGGGGCGGCGGAATACGACACGGACGTCATCCGCTTCTCCTATTCCTCGATGACGACGCCGAGCCAGCTCTTCGACTACAACATGGCGACACGCGAACGCGTGCTCCTGAAGACGCAGGAGGTGCCCTCCGGCCACAACCCGGACGACTACGTCACCCGCCGCGTCTTCGCGCCGTCGCATGACGGCGTCGAGGTGCCGGTGACGCTGCTCTACCGCAAGGACACGCCGCTCGACGGCACCGCCCCCTGCCTGCTCTACGGCTACGGCGCCTACGGCATCTCGATCGCCGCCGGCTTCAACACCAA
Organism: Pseudomonadota bacterium; assembly: GCA_023393575.1. Classification (GTDB taxonomy): domain Bacteria; phylum Pseudomonadota; class Alphaproteobacteria; order Rhizobiales; family Rhizobiaceae; genus Neorhizobium. The sequence continues at coordinate 9,738 of JAEWKX010000028.1, read as the reverse complement.
CTGCCTGTCGCTCGCCGACCGGGGCTTCGTCTATGCCATCGCCCATATCCGCGGCGGCAAGGACAAGGGCTTCGCCTGGTACGAGGACGGCAAGATGGAGAAGAAGCAGAACACCTTCAGGGACTTCATCGCGGCGGCCGACCACCTGGTGAAGGAAGGCTTCACCGCCTACGAGAACATCATCGCCGAGGGCGGCTCGGCGGGCGGCATGCTGATGGGCGCCGTCGCCAACAAGGCGCCGGAGAAGTTCGCCGGCATCATCGCCGCGGTTCCCTTCGTCGACGTCCTCAACACGATGCTCGACGACACCCTGCCGCTGACGCCGCCGGAATGGCCCGAATGGGGCAATCCGATCGACTCGGAGGAGGAGTATCGCTGGATCGCCGCCTACAGCCCCTACGACAATGTCGGCGCCAAGACCTATCCGCCGATCCTGGCGCTCTCCGGCCTGACCGACCCGCGCGTCACCTATTGGGAGCCGACCAAGTGGGTCGCCAAGCTGCGGGCCGAGGCACCGCAGGCGGGGCCCTACCTGCTGAAGACCAACATGGCGGCGGGCCACGGCGGCAAGTCCGGGCGTTTCCAGCGGCTGGAGGAGATCGCGTTCGAATACGCCTTCGCGATCAAGGTGGCAGGGAAGACGTAGCGGCCTCAGGCCGTTCTTCCGCCTCTCCGAGCCACAACCAGCGGGCGCAAATCAGCTGCATTCTCGTCTTCACGAATCTGTCAAGAGTCCGATTCGCCTCTCCCGCATCCCGCGCAAGTTTCGCGCAAGGTTCCCGCGTTAACCATTTGTTAACGATTGAACCAGGTATGGCGCAATGAAGATCGACAGCGGCCTCAGCGGCTATCCCTATCCGACGCGATCCTACGCAATCGAGCGCGTCACCGAAGAAGCGACACAACGCGATGCGGAACCGCCGCGCCGCTCCGGCACGGCCATTACGGGCAGCAGCACGCTTCTTTCCTCCTCGCTTGCCAATGCTCTCTGGGGAATGGGCAGCGGGGAAGATGCGGCCTCCACCGGCACGGCCGCAGCCGTGCCGGTCCTGCCGGTCGACTGGGTCGAGGAGCTTTACCTGGAATTCTCCGACAACCGCTGACGCTCCACGGCTGCCGGGGAGCCGGCATGCCTGTGCTATTCATGCGATGCCGGACGACGGGCTGCCTGGCGATGCTCATGATCTCCGCCATGGCTGTGACCGGCATGGGGGTCGAGCGACATCTCCCCGCCCGATTGCCATTCCTGCCATGACTGCCGCAGGATCTGTACCGAGGAAGACAGGAACAGGCCTGCCATGATGGCGGCGACGGCGAGGTCCGGCCAGGCGGTGGCGGTCCCCCATACGCCGAGCGCGGCGAGCATCACGATGACATTGCCGATCGCATCGTTTCGCGAGCAGAGCCAGACGGAGCGGACATTCGCGTCGCCGTCCTTGTAGTTCACCAGAAGCAGGACGCTGGCGAGGTTGGTCGCAAGGGCCAGAAAGCCGATCAGGCCCATGACCGGCGCTTCAGGGACACCCTGGTAGAAGACCCGCCAGATCGTCGAGCCGAAGACCCAGAGCCCCATCAGCAGGAGGCTGATGCCCTTGACGGCGGCCGCCGTGGTGCGGACGCGTATGGATGCGCCGATGACCGCAAGCGAGATGCCGTAGGTGATCGCATCGGCGAAGAAATCGAGCGCATCGGCCTGCAGCGCCTGCGACCGCGCCAGCTGGCCGGCCGTCATCTCGACGGCGAACATCGCGGCGTTGATGGCGATGACGGTCCAGAGCCGCCGCCTGTAGTCGGGCGAAAGCCCTTCGAACGTGCCGTGGTGATGGCCGCAGGATGCACTCATGACGTCACCTTTCCCCTTGTATCGATATCGGTGACGACATAGCTAGTCCCTCTAGCCACTAGAGGTTCAAGAGGAAAATTGGTAATGTATTCCATCGGCGATCTTTCCAGGCGTACCGGCGTGAAGGTGCCGACCATCCGCTACTACGAGCAGATGGGACTGATTGCCGCCGCGCACCGCTCTGAGGGCAACCAGCGACGCTACGAGAGGACCGACCTGGAACGGCTGGCCTTCGTCCGCCACGCGCGCGATCTCGGCTTCGACATCGCGGCCATCCGCGAGCTCATCACGCTCAACCATCATCCGGAGATGCCCTGCGCCGGAGCCGACCGCATCGCCGAGGACCATCTCGCCGCGGTGCGCGACAAGATCGCCAGGCTGAAGAAGCTGGAGCACGAGCTGGAACGCATCGTCTCCCATTGCGGCGGCCACTCGGTGGAGGACTGCTACGTCATCCGCGCGCTCTCCGACCACGCCATGTGCGAGGCGGAGCATTGAGATGTTCAGGCGGCTGCCCGGATATCAAAATCGAAGTGAATCCGATCATACGGGAAGACGATCCCCCCCTGTGCCCTGTCCACAACCCCGCCGCTGACCAGTGTGTTCACGTCGCTGTGAACTCCCTTGAAGTCACGGTCGACGCGCCGCGCCACTTCGCGGATGCTGATCGGTCCCTGACCAACCAGAGCCTTGAGGATTTCCAAGCGCTTCGGCGCCAGCACGCGATGCATGACATCCCAGGAGGGAAACGATAGGGTCGCAACCGCGTCCTGGGAAGGTACCGCTCCTGTCTGGCGCACGGCAGATGCCGCCCGCGACATCGTCTCCTCAAGAGCCTCTATCTTCACCGTCAGGGTATTCATCGAGCCATCCTTTCACCGCCGCCAGAAAATCATCCATCAGGGCATCCATCGAGCTGAACACGTAGGGTAACTCACGAGTGCCTAAATGCCAGTGATCGCCCTTTCCCGCTTCATTATCGAACCGCAACACACACGTGCTATCGTGGACCAGAGCCAGACTGTATTTGTGCAAGTGGCGGCTCCCTTCAACCGGCTCCGGAACCCGCCATATGAGGATCTCGATGAAGGCGCCATCGCGAACATAGGCACGCGACTTCTGGATCAAGACCGCCTTCGCCATTAATCGTCTCCACCTGATGTAATTTATACCATCATAGACGAATTGGGAAGCTCAACCTTGACAACCTCGCCGGACCAGCGCATTGATCGCGCCATGATCGACGCACGCGCACCCATCTCCTGCACGTATTTTTGGGCCTACCGGTAACGGGCGGCTCGGACAGATCACAATGTCAACAAGCCGCCGCCAGGCGGCTTTGTTGTTTCAAGACGGCTCCTCCTGACGGCACAGATACCCAAGAGGAAGCCAAGATGACCGAAGATAGCGAAGCCACCCTTCCCCGCCCGGCGGTCGTGCCCATCCGCGCCGCCAAGCGCCATGACCTGCCCGAACTCAACGCCATGATCGCGCTTCTCGCCGCCCATCACGGCGATGCGGCGGCCATCACGCCGGAGAAGCTGGAGCGCGACCTGTTCGGACCGATGCCCTGGATCCAGGCGCGGGTGGCCGACAGCGGCGACGGGCTGATGGGCTACGCCGTCCTCGTGCCGCTCTACCGGGCCGATACCGGCACGCGCGGCATGGACCTGCACCACCTCTTCGTGCGCGACGGCCAGCGCGGCAACGGCATCGGCCATCACCTGGTTTCCCGCGCCCGCGAGATTGCCCGCACCGCCGGCTGCGACTATCTTTCCGTCAGCGCCGCCACCGGCAACTTCGCCGCACACCGCTTCTACGAGCAGTTGGATTTCCGCCCGCGGCCGGTGACCGGCATGCGCTACATGCAGGCGATCGCCTGACGGTTCAGGAGGCCGAGGATGACCCGTATCGCCATTGCGCTGACGCCTCGTTTCGCGGATTGGGAATGTGCGTTGCCGATGGCGGTGGCGCGCAGCTATCTCGGCGTCGAGATCGTCACCGCCTCGCCGGACGGCCGAGCCGTCACCTCGATGGGCGGCCTGCGGGTGACGCCCGACCTTGCCCATGCGGCCCTCGATTCGCAGGCTTTCGACGCCCTCGTCATCCCCGGCGGGCTCGCCTGGGAGAAGGGCGAGGCGCCGGATTTCACGTCGCTTGCCCCTGCCTTCCACGCAGCCGGCAAGGTGGTGGCCGGCATCTGCGCCGCCGCCAGCGCCCTTGCGGCGGCAGGCGTGCTCAACAACGTGGCGCACACGGGAAACTCGCTCGCGTCCCACAAGCAGCAGGCGGGCTATCGGGGCGAGGCGCTCTACCGGGCCCAGCCGCAGGCGGTTTCCCACGCCGGCGTCATCACCGCGCCGGGCAATTCGCCGGTGACGTTCACTACCGAAATCCTCAAGGCGCTCGGCCTGTGGGGGCCGGAGGCTGCGGCGGAACTGGCCGTCTTCAGCCGCGAGCATTCCTGAAAAAGACGAGAGCTTGCAGCCCTCGCAGAAAGGCCACCCTCGGCCAAGGCCGAGGGTGGCAAGAGACAGTGCCGACGGGATTGCATGTTTTTCCGTGACCCGCCGTTCTTGCAAACGGTACGACGCTGCTTAGCGCCCGCTATGGTGAACCGCCTTATCGGTGCCCACCGCGCCCAGCAAGGGCATGATCTGGCAGACGGCGGAAACACCGACAAGAATGTAGACGATGCGGGCCAGCAGAGAGCCGGCACCGAAGATGGCCGCAACGAGGTCGAAGCTGAAGAGGCCGACAAGGCCCCAGTTGAGGCCACCGACGATGAGGAGGGCCAGCGTGATGATGTTGAGCGCCTTCATAGTGTTCTCCTGGAATGCATGAGGTGGAGGGGATGCCCGGAGGGCAGCCCCGATCGCCAGGGTCAGCCCTCGGGCGGCAGGATGACCTGGTCGATCACGTGGATCACGCCGTTGCTGGCCGCCACATCGGTCGCCGTCACATTGGCCTCGTTCACCTTCACGGCGCTTCCGTCGACCTGGACGTCGATCATCTTGCCGTTGACGGTCTTGGCTTCATCCAGACCGACAACATCGGCGGCCAGAACCTTGCCGGGGACCACGTGATAGGTGAGGATATCCACCAGTTGCTGCTTGTTCTCGGGCTTCAGCAACATGTCGAGCGTCCCTGCGGGGAGCTTTTCGAAGGCGGCGTCGGTCGGGGCGAAAACCGTAAACGGCCCCTCGCCCTTCAGCGTGGAAACCAGATCCGCGGCCTCCAGCGCCGCTGCAAGCGTCTTGAAGTCGCCGGCGCCGACCGCCGTGTCGACAATGTCCTTGTCGGCCGCGTAGGCCGGAAGTGCGGTCGCGGCGCTGATCAGCGCCGCAGCGATAAGCCTGTTCATCTTCATCTCAAACTCCCTTGTTGAATCCGTCTCGCTGGCGGATGATTTTCATATGGAGAAAAGTTTTTTAACTTCCAATCACGTTTTCTTGAGATGAAAGATGTATTTCTTGACACGAAACTTACGCGCGCCGCATTGTCGTCTGAGGAAAAAGGAGTTCATCTTTGACGTCGGAAACATTGGCCACCGAACTGGAGCGCTATCGCATCGGACCCCGCATCAAGGCGTTGCGCCTGAAGAAGAAGCTCGGGCTCGTGCAACTGGGCGACCACACCGGCCTTTCTCCAGCCATCCTCTCGAAGATCGAGCGGGGACAACTTTTCCCCACCCTCCCGACGCTGCTCAGGATCGCCATGGTCTTCGGTGTCGATCTGGACCACTTCTTCAGCAAGGGCGGACCAAGGGTGGCGGTCACGCGGAAAGGCAGCCGCATCAAGCTCCCCATCCCCGCCGATGGTGCATCGGCCGCCTATACGTTCGAAAGCCTCGACTATCCGCTGCCGAAACGGAAGATGGAGGCTTTCCTGGCGGATTTTCCCGAAAGAGCGCCGGCATCCGAGCCGCACCAGCACGGCAAGGAAGAAGTCGTCTACGTGATCTGCGGAACGCTGCAGGTCACGATCGGCGACGACATCCATGTGCTTGAGGAAGGCGATGCCATCTCTTTCGATTCCAGCGTGGCGCACAGCTATGCCAGGGAGGGAACCGGACTCTGCTCCGCCCTTGTGGTGACGACGGAATAGCGGCCGCGCGACCGGTATCGGCGACGATACGACGGCATCCGGCGGGCAGCGGATACCGGCAAGGGGGGCTCGACCGACACCTGCATCGGTCATGGCTGCGGACGCACCCACCGGCGAACCGGCGACGCGAAGGCGCCGCCCCTTATTCCCGCGCCGGCACCGCCTTCAGGTAGGCGGCAATCGCCTCCAGATCCGCCTCCGGCAGATGGGCAAGGTTCTTCTGCACCTCGACCATGGAGCCGCCGACCGAATCATAGTCGGGCGTGAAACCGGTCTGGAAATAACTGACGAGGTCGGACTCGCTCCACGAGCCGACCGAACGGGAGCCGGGAGTGATATTGGGAATGCGGCCCTCGCCTTCCGGATTGGGCCCGCCGGCCAGCCATCGACCGGTCTCCGGGCCGCCCAGCGCATTGCGGGGCGTATGGCATTCGCCGCAATGGCCGGGTCCTTCGACCAGGAACTGGCCGCGCTGCAATCTTTCGTCCGCGGAGGCGAGTTCGACGCGAGGCCCCTCGTCGAAGAACAGGAACTTCCAGCCGCCAAGCGCGATGCGCATGTTGAACGGAAAGGAAAGCTCGTGCGGCGGCGCGACGTTGTCGCTGGCCGGCAGGGTCTTCAGGTAGCCGAACAGATCGTTGACGTCCGCGGGGCTCATGCGGGCATAGGAGGTGTAGGGGAAGGAGGGGTAGAGGTGTTCTCCCCGCCTGCCCACGCCCCGCAGCATGGCATTGCCGAATTCCGCCAGCGTCCATTCGCCGATGCCGGCCTGCGGGTCGGGCGAGATGTTCGGGACATGGAAGGTGCCGAAGGGGCTGGTCAGCGCCAGGCCGCCCGACATGACCTTCACGTCCTCGCCTGTCGCTCCGCCGGCCGCATGGCAGCCGGTGCAGCCGCCGGCCCAGAAGAGCATTTCGCCGCGGGCGAGGTCAGCCTCGCCAAGCCCGTTCCAGGCTTCCGCGGGCATCGGATCCGGCTTCGTCAGGAACCAGGCCGTCGCCACACCGACCGCAACCACCGCCGCTCCGGCACCCAGCACCCTTCCCCACCGCAAAGCCATTCACCTCTCCACTCGCCTGCTACACATTCATCCTCAGTGGGCCGGCAGGGATCGCCGCCGGCCCTTCTTCTACTGCTTTTTCGCGCGGAAGGTCTCGTGGCAATCCGAACAGACGGCGCCCAGCCGCTTCATGGCCGCGCCGACCGCCGCCTGGTCCGCCGGGACTGCGGCGAGCAGGGTCTCGGCCTCCTTCTGAAGCTCCTCGGCCTCGGCCCGGAACTCATCCGGCTTTTCCCACACCGGCGGCAGCGCTTCCGTCTCATGTCCCTCTTCCGAGCCCGCCGGGAACTGGTCGGGAAAGGCCTTGGCATTGGTGTCGATCGTCTTCAGCGCCTGTTCGACCACCCCGGCATCATAAGGCTTCTCGCCCTTGGCGATCGACCCCATGGCGCCGACCGACCGGCCGATCTCCTTCATCAGCGCCTGCCGCACCACCTGCGGGGGCTCCTGCGCAAAAACCGGGGCGTAAAGACAGAGACAGGCGGCAGCCGCCGCAGCAGACAGAGACATCGACCGCATTCCTACACTCCTCCCGAAGTACCGGCCTGGCCGGCTGTTGACGACGCCGACACGATGCTCTCCGGGATGCGGGGGCGAAAGTAAAAAGGCGGTGATATCGCAGGCATCAGGCCACGCGCTTCAACTCCGCGAACGGGCAAGGGGAGACGGAAGCCCGCCTCCCGCAGCCATCAGCGCTTCAGCCGGTAGGTTTCGTGGCAGTCGCCGCAGGTGGCGCCGAGCGTCTTCATGGCAGCGCCGACACCGGCCTGATCGGCGGGCACGGCGGCGAGCAGCTTGTCGGCCTCGGCAGCAAGCTTCTCCGACTTTGCCCGGAACTCATCCATCTTCTCCCAGATGGCGGGCGCGGCTTCCGTTTCCGAACCGCTTTCCGAGCCGGCCGGGAACTGGTCGGGAAAAGCCTTGGCATTGGTGCCGATCGTCTCCAGCGCCGTCTGCACGACCGCGGCGTCATAGGGTTTCTCACCCTTGGCGATGGCGCCGAGCGCACCCATGGACTGGCCGACCGCCTTCATCTGGTTCTGCCGCACCACCTGCGGCTCCTCCTGGGCGGAGACAGTGGAAAGACAGAGGCAGCCGAGGACGGCACCGAGGGCGAGAGACTTCAGACGCATGCGGCAAGCTCCTTTCGTCAGGCCTGCGACGGCCCGGGTTGATGCGCCGCAACATGACTTTTCCCGGTGCGGGAACAAAGTAACAAAGCGGTGATATCGGAAGGAAAATCAAAAGACTATGGCTTCTCTCCGGCAGGGGCCGGTCGCCCCATCCTGCCGCAGGATCACCGGCGGCACCGCCGCGAGCAGAAGGCCCGCGCCGCGGCCGATCCGGATCTCGCCGGACGTTTTCACCATTGCCTCGCCGCGCCCCGGCGGGCGGCCAGCGTAAGGCCGCCATGGTCGGCGAAGCGGTTCGCAGCGGCCATCAGCCCGGCTGGCAGCGGACGCCGGTGCAGCCTAGAAAAGCAGCGTGCGGCTTTCCTCACGCCCGAAGCCGGTAATCTCCATGCGGTCGGAAAAGATCGCGGCGATCGCGAAGGCGTTCTCGCTTTCCGTATCGACCATGCCCTTGAAGTTGACGTACCAGGTCGAGCCGTGGCGGCCGAGATTGCCCGCGTGGTTGTGGCCGCTGAGGTAGGCGAGCACGTTGCCGGCCTCCTCGAACAAGCCGATGACACGCTGCCAGTCCCAGAGATTATGGTCGTTCTCCGGATAGAGAGGATAATGGCCCATGACGACCACCTTCTCGCCCGCCGCCGCGGCATCGGAGAGCCTGGCGGCAAGCCAGCCGAACTGGTCTTCGCCCATGCCGCCGTTCCAGGTCCGGGCATTTGCGGCACCTGCCGCCTCCAGCGCCGTCAGCCTTGCGGCGGCGCGTTCGTGTCGGGGATCGCCGAAGGGCGTACCGAACAGGCTTTCCTCATTGCCGTCGATGACGACGAAGCGCAGGCCGCCGCGCCGGAAGTGATGGTAGGGCGCCGGCATGGAAAGCCTTGCGTGAACTTCCGGCAGCCGCTCCGGCTCCACCAGAAAATCATGGTTGCCGGGCAGCAGGACGCTGTCGTGGCGGAGCGGAGCATAGCGTTGCAGGACCGCATCGAGGTTCTCCGAGCCGCGATCGATCAGGTCGCCGAGGGTGACGACGAAGGCAAGATCCCGGCTGTTGAAAGCCCTGACGGCCTCATCGAGCTTGCCGAGGCTGCGATCGAAATGGCGGCCGAGGGAGAGGTTGGGCGCAAGAGGCGCGTATTGCGGATCGGCGATGACGCCGAAGCGGATCAGGGGAATTTCTTGGGGCATGCGAGACTCGGGGCGGGAAACGGTGCGCACTCTAGACCAGCGGATTCCAACAGGCGTGTGACAGTCATCGGACATGCCGGAAAACCGCCGCCGCTATCCTCCCGACTTCTAGGAGAAGGATGGAAATCGTGTTTTAAAACATCTGGGAAAACCTTTGGGGGAATACAGATGCGCTACCTGCTATCCGCGGGCATGGCGGCAGTCGTGATGTCGCTTGCCTCCTGCAATACCATGTCCAAGGAGGAATGCCGGGTGGCCGACTGGGCAGTCGTCGGCGATACGGACGGCGCGGCGGGCCACGATCCGCAGAGCCGGTTTGCCGATCACGTGCGCTCCTGCTCCAAGAGCGGCGCCGCGCCCGACCAGACGCGCTGGTACGAAGGCTACCAGGCGGGCATCAAGCGCTTCTGCAC
>JAEWKX010000004.1 GCA_023393575.1 Pseudomonadota bacterium | reverse complement strand
GGGGAGGGGCTACCTCCGGCATCAATCGTCGGCGGCGGGGTGTTGTCTTTTGAGGACGTCATCGACGAGGCGCGTCGCCTCTTCCATCATGCCGATCCCGGATGTCTGGGCATCGGGCCCGCCGAAGCGATGCTCGGAAGCGAGGTCCTCGGTCGCCGCCGCGAGGCGCCCGCCCACATCCTCGGCTAGCCACGCCGACACGAACGCATCGATCTCGTCGTCATCAATTCCGAAAATCTCGCCGACACGCTCCCGGGGAACCGTCCCGTCGGCGACCCACCGGGCGACCTCCGCGGGCCGGAAGCCGGGCTCCATCCGATTGACGCGGAGGATTTCGTACAGATCCGCATATGTCCTTGCCCCGATCAGCGCGCGGGCAATGCGTCCCGGAACATCGAAACGTCGCCAGGCATCGGCCACGACAACATCGTGGCGGATTTCGTCACGGAGAGCGTCCAGCATCGCCTTGCGCTTCAGCTCACTGTTCTTCCGCCAACGCTTCGCGGACCATTCCTCGATGTCCAGGACCTTGCCTGCATGCGCGCAGTCGCGGACGTATCGGCGCGCAGCGGATTTGATTTCCGAAGCCCGTCGGGTTCTCTGATCGAGAGCGAGATCGAGATACCGGCAATCTTCGCACTCGATGATGTGTCTTGCCGGCGTGAGATCGGCATAAGGCGATCCGCAATGCTCGCAGGTGTGCGAGGCCTCGTCCTCGGCCCATTTGATGTGCCAGTTGATCAGCGTGCGGTGTTGGTTCGGAACGCGCACATGGATATCGAGCCGGCCGAGCTTTTGCTTGACCTGGATCGTGTGCAGGCGCGCGGGATCGACCAGGACCGCCTCGACGGCATCGTAAAATCGCTCCACGATACCACGCCAGCCACGACCGATCAGAAACTCGGCCTCGGGATTGATCCGGTATCGAGCGCGGAGAGTGTCCAGCCAGTCTTCCATTTTGCCTTTCCTCGCGTTGTTGCTGTTTCCTGGAAACAGGAACAACGGCTACGGGAACCTCAGACGCCGGAACTCCTCACGGAGCTGGTCGTCGATACCCTCGATCCATGAGCCCGCCCGCCACCATCCGACGTCAGTGTTGACCTCGTCGATGAAATGACGGCGATCGACGTCATCGGGCCACGCCTGGATCACGATGTTTTCGACAGGAAACAGGCGCTGGTGCTCCAGGCATACGGCGATGTAGTAGGCAGCAGCGTCGTCGATACTCCGACGGTTCACCGTGACGAATTCCCGACGGCGAAGGTGTTCCGCTTCACAGCCGTCGCACCGCACCCGATGCCATCCCGTCCGACGGACTTCGCCCGGGAGGCCACACAGTTCGCAGATATTTGCCGACCGCGCTCTGGCGCGACCCAGTCCATGCAAGACGGCAAGGACACGGTTATCGTCGAGACTTTTGAAATCACACCGGATATCGAGCAATCCCCACTTCTCACCGACCTTGCGGACAACGATGTGGGGAGCGACGAAAAGAGCCAATGGAACCAGTTCGTCAATGACGACATCCCGCCATCCGTCGCCGATATCCATGCCGAGGTCGTCAGGCAGGATGTTGCCCGCGAGGCTCCGGATTTCCAGATCATGCTCCAGTCGCATCAATGCCTCCGTCCGACGGCGGCCTGCGCCTTCTCGATGATCGCGCCGATTGCCGCCATGCCCTCATCGGAGATGTACTGTGTCGACGCGATCATCGCGACGGCCAGATCCCCGTCCTCTTCGACAATCGAAGTCACGATCAGGAACGCGCGCACGCTGCCGGGCGGGTCATGGAGCGCCTGCAGGGCCTCGTGGACAGCAGGCATCCAGTGCTCGGGGACCGAGATATTTGCATCCGGCATGATGATGCAGCCGTAGAGTTCGTTCAGTTCCTCACCGGTCATCGTGCATTCCTCTCGTCAGCTCCTTGAACGTCCGCGGCCTGAAGGCGACATCGCGGCAGTCCACCCCGACATCGCGGGACCGGCCCATCGCGGGCAATTCACCATGGCAGTGGCCGTAGAAATGGAAGGCGCCTTTCTGCGCGCCAGGCCAGGTGCGATGGGCATAGTGGCTCAGAAAGACGCGATGCCCATCGTCCGTCGTCTCCATCGCCGGGATCGGCGGTGCTGCCCATTCGAGGCCCGCCAGCGTCGGATGAACGATGCCGGGACGCTTGAAATCATGGTTCCCGAGGACGAGAATTTTCCGCCCGCGAAGCCGGTGGAAGATGCCGCGGACCCGCGCCTCGTCACCCAGCCCCATGGCAAAATCCCCGAGGTGGTAGACGATATCGCCGGCGCCGACGACCGCGTTCCATCGAGCGATTATCGCTTCGTCCATCTCGCCCGTGTCACGGAACGGCCGGCCGCAGGCTTCGGGCGACAGCATGAGGCCGTGACCGAAGTGGGTGTCGGCGATGTAGAACTTTTTCACGAACATCGTCGCCTCCCTTAGACCGCCCGCGTGAGCTGACGGCGAGGACGACGGACGATCTCCTGCACGACCGCGCCATCGAGGTGCTGGCGCTCGATCAGCAATTCGACCAGTTCGGTGAAGGCCTCGCGGTTCTCCTCGAGGACAGCGCGCGCTCGGGTCGCCTGTTCGTGCAGCAGCTCGTCGACACGCCGGCGGAGCGAAGGATCGAAATTCGGCGCACGCGAGAGATCGGTCATGCCGGGAATGCCGTGCGAGTAGAGGCTAGCCCCCATACCAAGGCCCGCCGCTGCCTGAAGGGCGAGATCGGTCGCAACCGCGAGGTCGACAGCGACACCATCACTATGAGCGCCGTAGACCATCTGCTCGGCGACCATACCGCCCATGGCGTGCGTCACGCGGTCCATATACCAGGCGAGATCGCGGACGACACCGGGGGGGCGCTCGATGATGGCCGCTCCGCCGATATAGGCACCCGATCCGGGGACGAAATCGGGTTCGATATAGACCTCGCTGACGGTACAACCGATCGCCGCGGCGACGACCGCGTGGCCGCATTCGTGGACGGCGATGTGGCGGAGCTGGTCAGGCGTGTGGCGCTGGCGCACCGGAAGCGCCGAACGGACATGGTGCAGCTGAAGCTCATCACGTTCACGGCGCGCGCGGCGGCGTGCGTCTCGTGCCACGCGCTCGAGATCGGCGCCGCTCATGCCCTCCGTCTCGCGTTCCAGTTCTGCGAGATCAAGAGCAAAGACACCAAGATGCTGACGCAGGATCGCGGCCCGTGCCTTACCGTCGGGCAGGGGGATTTCAATATGGCGATCGAGGCGGCCCGAGCGGCGCACCGCCGTGTCGATGCCCGACGGATCGTTCGTAGCGCCGACGACGATGACGCCCTCGCGTTCGACAGCACCGTCAAGGCACTCGAGAAGCGAATTCGTGACACCGCGCATCCATTCGTCGGCGCGCCTGTTTCCGAGGCTCCCGCGCTGCACGAAATTGTCGATCTCGTCGATGAGCAGGACGCTCGGCGCATGCTTGCGCGCTTCGTCGAAGGCCCGGCGCATGGCGCTGATGAGATCGCCCTGATGGCCGTCGCCGGTGCCAAGCCAGGCACTGTAGCTGCCGACGACAAGGTGCGCGTCGAGGGTTTTCGCCAGAGCCGCCGCGAACGTCGTTTTGCCGCAGCCGGGAGGGCCCGACAGCAGAACGGCGTTGTCGACATCGCTCCAGCCGATATAACCGCGCCGCCAGTCCTCGACATCCTGCGCCAGCTCGCGGCCCCAGTCCGCCGCCGGTCCGAAGCCGTGCATTTCCTGGAGGTACGGCGTGTTGTCCGGAACGACGCGCTCGTCCTTGGCCTTCGGGCGTTTCTTCGCGGCCTCGCGCTCTTCCTCTTCCTCTTTTTCCTTCTGCTTTCGGGCTTCGATCTGACATGCCTTGCAATGCAGCACCCAGCTCTCGCGGATGGAACGCGCCGAGCGGAACGCGACGGTGCGGCGACGGGCGGGCATGCGCGTCAGGATAAACGCCTCCTTGACGGTGATCTCACGCCCGCACGTCGCCGCCGCCTGGATGGCCAGATGGACGTCGAACTTCATACGATGCGTGCTTTCGAGGAGAAGGAGCGACGGATTGTCGAGCATCTCCTTGTCGTCCTCGGAGACGAAGATAACGCAGGACCGCGCGTGGGTGCGGTCGTCGAGGCCGGCGGAGCTGAGGAGATGGACACTGAAATCCGAATGCATCCACTCCGGAAGATCATCAACATCATCGTAATCGCCGGGGATGATCAGCTGGTCGACAGGATCGGACTCGACCGGTGCGGCCGCGATCCGGCTACGGATTTCCTGAATCTGGTGCTCGACGGCGCGATACCACGCCGACGTGCTCGTGCCGTAAGGAATGACAAGAAGGTGGATGCCCTTGGGGTCCGGACCGAGGTTCTCGAAAAACGTCTGCACGTGAAGGCGGGTGAGTTCCGACTCGAACGTCGGCGTGATGGTCTGGGGCTTGATGGCCATGACGGCTAACTCCTTGCAAACAGAACTGAACATCTCGCCAGCCGGATGGTGGCGATCTTCGTGTTCAGGCTATTCGCAGGGTCTTGGTCACGGTCCGGGTCTCCAGTTCGACGCAACCATGCCGCGTATGAAATTGAATGTCAACGCGGCATCCGGGTGATTTTCGTTCCGGTTAACAGGCCGCGATCGTCGTCACGAACTCCTCGAACGCCTGTTCGGGATGAACGCCACGCCTGAGCTGTTTCGCCGCGAACTCGATGGCTTCCTGCCGGCACGCTTCGGGAA
>JAEWKX010000300.1 GCA_023393575.1 Pseudomonadota bacterium | reverse complement strand
GCTGTGGCGGGCGCTCACCTACTTGCAGATGCCACCAATGCGTCGGCATGGTGTCGCCGGGCACCAGCGCGACCCTGCAGTGGAATCCGCGCTCCAGGATGATCTTGTCGATATGCGCGGCGACGGCCGCCGAGCCCCAGTTCATCTCGGCAATCGTCACTTCGCCGCAGGCGGCCTCGGCACCGCCGGATAACAGGCAGATCCCGATCAGAAGTGTGGCGCCGCCAAGAGGATTTCGCATGATCAACATCCCTCGGACTGACGGCTGGCCGGCTTCCGACTGCGTTTCTCCGGGAAGTGGCCTCCGGCCCGCGACCGGAAGGTGCATGCACACGAAACTAGAGTTTTGATCTGCCAAATCAACCGGTTTGATGCTGAAAGGACGACGAACGCGGATCCTCGGTCTCGGAGGGAGAAAAGTCATCAGGACGCGTCTGCCAATAACGTTCCGGTAACGATCTGGCGCTATTCATCTCCTTGCGGACAGTTGTTCCGTCCAAGCGCCGGGACAGGTAGTGCGTACCCGCCGCTTTTTCATTCGTTGCCTGCGCCGCATGGCCTGCGGAGGTCCGCTTGACATGCGCAGGCGGAGCTCCCATCTTCCGACCGCGGCAGCGCGATGCTGATGAACCCAGGCGGGCGCCTCATGGATCTACGAATCGTCCGTTCTTTCAGACCTTGCCCTGCCGCACTTCCACCCTTTCCGCCCCTGGCGCATGCGTCGGAATACATGCCCGATGCCGGGTGAGGCTCGTACCGTCCTGATTCTTGGCGGCGCCCGTTCGGGCAAGTCGGCTTTTGCCGAGCGGATGGCGCGTGAGACGCGGCTTGATCGGCACTATGTGGCGACAGGGCAGGCTTATGACGACGAGATGCGGGAGAGGATCGAGCGGCACAGGTCGGATCGCGGTACGGGGTGGGCGACCCACGAAGTACAGACGGAACTGGTGGGATGCCTGCGGCGGATCGATTCGGACCGGCATGTCGTTCTCGTCGATTGCCTCACACTGTGGATCACCAATCTGATGATGGCGAATGCAGATATCGCGCCTGCCGTGGAGGGCCTCGCGGAGCATCTCCGCAGCCATTCGGGCCGGCTCCTCCTCGTCTCCAACGAAGTCGGTCTGGGCATCGTGCCCGACAACAGGATGGCGCGCGAGTTTCGCGATCATGCCGGCCGTCTGCACCAGCAGATCGCCGCCGTTGCCGACGAAGTCTATTTCGTCGCGGCAGGCCTTCCCCTGAAAATGAAGGGGTAGGCGGTCTCGTCGAGCTGGGTCTTCTGGGCTCTTCTTTCGGCGGTTTTCGCCGCACCCACGGCAGTCTTCGGCAAGATCGGCGTGGCGGGTGTGCCCGCCGCCATGGCGACCCTCACCTGCACGGTGGTCATCCTGGCGACCGGCGCGTCATGGCTTGCCTACTGCCGGGCACTCAGCATCGGGACGCCGCCAGGGTCGCGCCTGCCGACAAGCTTTCGATCGTGTTCGCGGCCGTGTTCGCCGTGATGTTCCTCGGAGAGATCCTGACCTCGTTCACTGGCTCGGCGTCATGCCGATCACTGCCGGCGCGTTGGTGCTCGTGGCATTCTAAACCCCGAGCCAGAGCCGTACCGGATGCGCCGGATCGGCCATCAGTTTTGCCGCCAGCATCAGGCAGGACACCACCAGCAGCGGCTTGATGATCCTGGCGCCGCCGCGCATCGCCGCCCGCGACCCTGCCTGGGCACCCAGGACCTGTCCCGCGGCCATGATCAGACCGACCTTCCAGAGGATCGAGCCGGTGGCCGTGAAGACCAGGAACGATCCGAAGTTGGAACCCAGGTTGAGAAGTTTCGTGTGTGCCGTCGCTTTCAGCAGACCGAAGCCTCCAAGCAGCACGAAGGCGAGCATGTAGAAGGACCCTGCGCCGGGGCCGAAGACGCCGTCATAGAGGCCGATCGCCGGCACGACGGTAAGGGAGAAAAGGAACGGGGTCGCCCGCCGGTGACTGTCCAGGTCGCTGAGGTTCGGCTTCAGCGCGAAGAAGAGCGCGATCGCGACCAGCAGGAACGGGATCGCCGCCGTCAGGACGGTTGCCGGGACGAAGGAAGCCAGGAGGGCGCCCGCGATGCCGCCTGCAAACGCCAGGGCCGCCGTCGGCAGCTGGCGCTTCAGGTCGACGTGACCTTTTCTGGCATAGGCCGCGGTTGCCGATGCCACCCCGAACTGGGCCTGAAGCTTGTTCGTCGCCAGCGATTCGAGCGGCGGGATGCCGGCGATCAGCATGGCCGGGATGGTGATCAGCCCGCCGCCGCCTGCGATCGCGTCCACGAAGCCGGCGATGAAGGCCGCTAGAAAGAGCAGCGCGATGAGATGGGTTGCAAGGTCGTCCAAGGGGAGAGACTCGGGAATAAGGGAGAGGAGGATAGCGTCCTGCCATCGGCGGCCGGATCTGGCAACCGTATCGTTCGGGATTGTGCCGCGGCGAATCGAGGATATGGTGCCGGCGCCGCACATCGGCGTCGTTGGTTGAATTTCAGGGCATGGCCATGCACAAGGGCAATTTCGAACCGGCTCCGGGCATCGACGATGCGCTGGCGCG
>JAEWKX010000289.1 GCA_023393575.1 Pseudomonadota bacterium | reverse complement strand
GGTCAATGCAGCCCTGGGAAGAAATGTCGGCGATCGTGTCCTGAAGGCGGTGTGCCGTCGGCTGGCGGCCAGGGTGAGGAGGATATCCGAGCACCCCGAAGCCGCGTTTGTCGGGAGGTTGGGAGGTGACGTGTTCTGCGTGGCGCTCGCGGTGTCCCCGGCTAAAGCGCTGGCGCCCTATGCGGAGTCCGTCGTCGGCATCTTCTCGAAAGGCATAAGCGTCGGCAGGTCGAAGATTGACGTCGGCGTGCATATGGGGGCGTGCCTGGGCGGCGATGTCGGCGGGGAGCCTGGATCGTGGATCGATGCGGCCGAGGCGGCGCTCGACCAGGCGAAGAGAGCGGGCGGCACCGGTTGGGTGCGTCATACCCCGGTAGAGGCTGCCGCCCAGTCGCGGATGAGGCGGTTGGAGAGCGACATGCGTGCCGCATTGGGCGCCGGCGAGTTCTTCCTCGTCTATCAGCCGCAGGTCGATCTCGAAACGGGTGCGGTGCTCGGAGCGGAGGCTCTCCTTCGCTGGCAGCATCCAGAGCTGGGCCTCGTTTCGCCTATGGATTTCATCGGCATCGCGGAAGCGAACGGCTTCATATGCGACCTGGGGCGGTGGGCACTGGAGGAAGCCTGCAGGGAAGCGGCCCGCTGGCCGGATCACTATTCGGTCGCGGTCAACGTCTCGGTCGCCCAGATCGCGAGAACCAGGCTGACGGAAGACGTCAGGCACGCCTTGCAGGTGTCGGGATTGCCGCCAGCGCGGCTTCATGTCGAGATCACCGAGTCGACCTTCGCGCTGGATGCGGCAAAGCTGCTCGAGGACATGCGGCAGTTGAAGGCGCTCGGGGTGGTGATCGCGCTCGATGATTTCGGAACGGGCTATTCGTCCCTGAGCTATCTCGCGGAGTTTCCCTTCGACGTGGTGAAGATCGACCAGTCGTTCGTCCGGAAACTGCTGCATGATGCAGCCTCCAGGGCGATCGTACAGGCGGTGACCGTGTTGGTCGCTCAACTCGATATGACGGTACTTTGCGAGGGAATCGAGGGGGAGGCCGAGTGGAAGCTACTGTCCGCGATCGGATGCCGACAGGGACAAGGTTATTACTTCGGACGACCCCAACCGGCCTCACAGTTCCGCGAGACAATTGCGGCAAAGCCTTCTGTCCCGCGGGAACCGCTCCGGATGAGCCCGAGCGGTTGATTTTGCGCTATCGGCACTCCACAGGCTGGGAGACGGCCTCGGTGGCTGCGAGCCGGACATAGAAGGCTTCGGCGCGCCGTTCCTTCAGGTTAGTCAGTTTCTGTTCCAGTTGCAGGCGTGCGGCCTTGTCTAGAAAATCGGCAAATGTATCCTTGTTCAGCCCGTCCGCTTGGAGCACGAGGCCGATCAATGGATCCGAGAGGGCTTCCGCCAGGGTGAGATCGGTGGACATGTTTGTTTCCTCCAGCTGCTTCCGATAGCCGCCAAATGCGACGAAATTACTTCCGCTCCACATTCCTTTGTTGCCAAAATAATTATTAGAAATTACTCATATTGACCGGCGTCAATGCATAGGCTGCTTGCCTCGTCCAGAAAGCAGGTGTTCCGGCGCCTTTGGCGGCGAGATCCATAGGTTGGAGCCGAGGCAATGCTGGTGAAATGGGAGATCGGGTTCCTGAGGGGCGGTGATGTGGCGCGCGCCTTCCCCGTGCTGCAGATCGTTGTGCCGGAACTCGATTTCGACACGTGGAAACGTCTCACTGCAACGGAGGTACTAAGACGGAAATGGGCTGTAGCGCGGGATGACAGGGGCTATATCCGGGGGCTGGTCCGCATGCATCCCGTGGAACGCCCCGATGCCGGACGATTTCTGGATGTGCCGATCTTCGCCACCGTCACGCTTTTGGACCACGATGGCGTCAGCAGGGATCTGCTGGACTTTGCAAAGAGCTTTGCCTGGGAGGAGGGTTGCGATGCCATCCGGTTCCGCAATTCCGTGCCGGCCACTCCGCAGCAGCTCGAAACGGACATCGCTGCTCCGGAACAATCCGCCGGCCTCCTTTATGATCTTCGGACAGACCGGCAGTGGCCGGAACGTTACGGCACGCGCCCGGTGAAGACGTAACCGACTCCGCGGACGGACTTTACCAACTGCGGCCGGGCGGGATCGGTTTCGATCTTGCGCCGCAGGCGGACGATCTGGGCGTCGACAGCGCGATCGAAGGCCTCGAGCGCGCGGCCGCGCGTCATGTCCATCAACTGCTCGCGCGTGAGGACGCGCCCTGCATGGCGGACGAGCGCAACCAGCATGTCGAACTCTCCGGTGGTCAGGTCGACCTCCTGCTCCCGAGGGTCGAGCAGCGATCGCCGGCTGACGTTGAGGGACCAGCCTTCGAAGGGCAGGATCTCCTCTTCCTCGGTTCGAGGTGCTTCCTTCGTAGCGGGCGCGGCACCGCGCCGACGCAGGATGGATTTCAGCCGAGCGTGAACCTCGCGAAGGTGGAAAGGCTTGGCGATGTAGTCGTCCGCACCGATTTCCAGGCCGACGATGCGGTCCACGACGTCGTCGCGTCCGGTGAGCATCATGATGGGAATGTCCGATTGGCTGCGGATTTCCCGTGCGAGATCAAGTCCATCCTGACCTCCGGGAAGGGACAGGTCGAGCAGGACCGCATCGAATCGGTTCTGCCGCATGTGCACGCGCATCTCGATGCCGTCCGCGGCGCAGGTGACAGCGTAGTCCTCCGCCTCGAAATACCGCGTCAGAAGATTGCGGATTCGCGGATCGTCATCGACCACGAGCAGATGGGATGGATTGTTTGCGTCGGACATGATGTGCATCAAATTAGTTCGTTACACCTTGTTACACGATCCCACCCTTTGTCACACCCCCGGCATTCGGCCGTTACGTTGATCGGTTTTATTGCGATCAACAGAAATGGAGACGTGGCAATGTTTGTCGAGAGCGCGATCAACCTCGGAAGAGAAGTTCCCGGCCCCTTCGCGTCGCAGCCCGACAGCCTGCATTCGCTGTTTTCGAGGCTGCCGGCCGAAAGCCTTGCGGCGGGCAGGGTCCTGTTCCTGGAGGGCGATGCGGCCACCTCCGTCTTCCACGTGCTGGATGGAACGCTCCGGATTTTTCGCATCCTCGGCGACGGCCGCCGCGTCATCACGGGCTTCCTGCGTGCCGGCGACATCCTCGGCCTCTCCTTCCATAGCCACTATATCTACACTGCAGAAGCCATCACGCCGGTAACGATCCGTCGGCTGTCGCGCAAGGTCTTCGAAGCCGAGGTCGCCAACTCCGCCGAGCTGCGCCCGGCCGTCTTCCACCAGATGTCTGATGAAATGGCGGCGGCCCAGGACCAGATGGTGCTGCTCTCCACGAAGAATGCCGAAGAACGGCTTTGCAGCTTCCTGTTGAAGGAACTGCAGCGGGCTCTCAAGGCGGGCGCCGTCCAGCCGGTAGTCTACCTGGCGATGACGAGACTGGATATCGCCGACTATCTCGGCCTGACCATCGAAACCGTTTCCCGCACCATGACGAAGCTGTGCAGCAAGGGAGTGATCGCGACATCCGGCCGCCATTCGGTGAAGGTTTTGAAGCGGGGCATGCTTGCACAATTGGCTGGAGATGGCGATGAATGGGACGATACCTGGCGCTCAGCGGCGGCTCATGGGGAGCGGCTCCGGCACTAGCATTTGGAACTGGATACGGGAATGACTGAAGCAGCCGCACTTGGTGAGGCAAGTGCAGAGGACCTCGATGCGGCGCTTCGGCTGCTGAATCACGCCAACGCGGTGGTGCACCGCCTCGATGGCACCGTGCTTCGCTGGACCACCGGCTGCGCGGCTCTTTACGGCTGGGCGCGGGAAGAGGCCGTCGGGCATCTGCTGCATCGGTTGCTCGCCACGCGGTTTCCGAAGGCGCGCGACGAGATTTGCCGGGAGGTCCTGGCCTCCGGTTTCTGGGAGGGCGAGGTGGTTCATCGGCACAGGAATGGCGAGACGGTCTTCGTCGCCACGCGCTGGGTCGCCCTGCGGGTTGCCGACGAGCCGGAGCCGATCATCATTCAAACCAACAACGATGTGACGAACATGAAGGTCGCAGAGAACAATCTGGCCGAGAGAGAGGCGCATCTGCGCTCGATCCTCGATACCGTCCCCGATTCGATGATCGTCATCGACGAGGCGGGAATCATAAGCTCCTTCAGTGCGGCGGCGGAACGGTTGTTCGGATATTCGGTCGACGAGGTCCGCGGGCGCAACGTCAAGATCCTGATGCCGTCGCCGGATCGGGAACAGCACGACGGCTATCTCCATCGCTATGTCACGACCGGCGAACGCAGGATCATCGGCTACGGCCGGGTGGTGACGGGCCAGCGCAAGGACGGCACCCAGTTTCCGATGGAACTGTCGGTCGGGGAGACCCGGGTGAACGGCAAGCGGATCTTCACCGGCTTCGTGCGCGATCTTACCAGCCGCCACAAGATCGAAGAGGAGCTGCGGCAGGCGCAGAAGATGGAGGCGATCGGCCAGTTGACCGGCGGCCTCGCCCATGACTTCAACAACCTGCTGACGGTCATCAGCGGCAATCTCGAGATGATCGAGAGCCGGCTGGCGGACGAGACGCTGTTGACGATGCTGCGTGAAGCGCAGGGAGCCGCCGAAGACGGCGCCAAGCTCACCGGCCAGTTGCTGGCTTTCGGGCGCAAGCAGCCTTTGAATCCGAAGATCGTCGATGTCGGGCAACTGGTTTCCGGCTTTTCCGAACTCCTGCGGCGTACGGTCGGCGAGACCATCGAGTTGCGGACGGTCATCACCGGGGCCAGCAACGAGGCCCTGGTCGACGCCTCCCAGCTTCAGAACGCGATCCTCAACCTGACCCTCAACGCGCGCGATGCCATGCCACGCGGAGGGCGGCTTTCCATCGAGATATCGAGGGTCAAGCTCGATATCGACTATGCCCAGATGTATCCGCACGTGCGGACGGGAGACTATGTGCTCGTCAGCGTCACCGACAACGGCTCCGGCATGCCGGCGGACGTCAAGCAGCGTGCCTTCGAGCCCTTCTTCACGACAAAGGGAGCGGGATCCGGAACCGGGCTGGGGCTGAGCATGGTCTACGGT
>JAEWKX010000304.1 GCA_023393575.1 Pseudomonadota bacterium | reverse complement strand
GTGCTGGCTTACGTGGCGCAGCAGGCGGTCGATAATTTCGGCTGGCTTCAGCCCGGCGAGATGCTCGATGGGCTGGGGATGGCCGAGACCACCCCGGGGCCGCTGATCATGGTGGTGCAGTTCGTCGGCTTCATGGCCGGGTTCCGCAATCCGGGGAGCCTCGATCCCATGCTGGCTGCGACGCTTGCCGCGATCCTGACGACATGGGTCACGTTCGTTCCCTGCTTTCTCTGGATCTTCCTCGGAGCGCCGTTCATCGAGAAACTGCGCGGCAATACGGGCCTCGGGGGCGCGATGTCGGCCATCACGGCGGCGGTGGTCGGCGTTATCGTCAATCTCGCCCTGTGGTTTGCGATCCACACGCTGTTCCGCGAGGTCGGCCTCATCGATCTCGGCTGGCTGCGGCTCGAACTGCCGGACGTCAAGAGCCTCGATCCCGCCGCCGCAGGGCTTGCCGCCGTCGCGGCGTGGGCTTTGTTCCGATGGAGGCTCCCGGTGATCGCGACCCTCGCCATCTGCGCGATCGCCGGTGTCGCCTGGACGCTGGCTTCGCGATGATCGGTTTCCCGCAACCGATGCGTCTGCCTAGAAACAGCGCATATCCCGATTTGCTTTTTTAACGATTTGCTGAAATGCTTGGCATGTCGGAATCGGCCGCGCCATAAGGGTCGGAACGTCTCCCGACATGAAGGAACAGTCCGTCGTTGTGTTGGTTTGCCGGAAACCTCCCGGCGCCAGGGAGTAAAGATGCATTTCTGGCGCCGCCTCACTGCATTCCTCGACGTAGGTGCCGACAGTCCTGAATTCCGCCTCGCTCAATATGCGGAACTTTCGCGCCAGATTCCGTTGATGTATCTGATCGTGATCGTCAACATGCTGATGGTGTCGTTCACGTATGCGGGCCGCGCGCCGGCGGTGCTTACCGTCTGGATCCCTGCCGTCTTCGTCGTCACCTGTACTGTCCGCGCCGTCAAGATGATGCGGTCGCGCCGGACGATCCCCTCCGATCGGGCGATCGTCCGCGCCCTGCGCACCACCGTGCTCCTGGCCTGTGTCCTGGGCGTTGCCATATCCATCTGGTCGCTGCTGCTTTTCACGTACGGGGATCCCTATCTGCAGGGTCAGATCACCTTCTTCACGGGCGTCACCATCATCACCGTGATGACATGCCTGCGGCCTCTGCGAGAGATCGCCCCGGCTCTGTTCCTGCTCGTCGTGGTGCCCACCCTTGCCTTTCTCGGCGTGCAGGAACACCCGGTGTTCCGTGCCATCGCGCTCAACATGACGCTCGTCATGGCGGGAATGATCGTGGTGATGCAGCGCTCCCAGTCCGATTTCCGTCAGCGGATCGAAAAGCAGATCGAGCTGGATGCGCAGCACCGGCAACTTCAGGCCCTCAACGATGCCGTCCGTGTCATGGCCAACGAGGACAGTCTGACCGGTCTTGCGAACAGGCGCCGCTTCTTCGAGCACCTGGACAGGTACATCGAGGACTGCGGCGAGGAGGGCGGTACCTTCGCGCTCGGCATTCTCGATCTCGACGGCTTCAAGCCCGTCAATGATGTCTTCGGCCACAGCGTCGGAGACCTGCTTCTCCGGGAGGTGGCGAAGCGGCTCCTGGATGCGCTGCCGCAGGATGCGCTGCTTGCGCGGCTCGGCGGCGACGAATTCGGGCTGATCCTCCCGAACGCCGGTTCGGACGAAGAGCTCGAACTGACCTGCCGGCAGGCGCTGGAAGCCCTCTCTCCTCCGTTCTCCTTCCAGGAAGGAAGCGTCACCGTGTCCGCCACCTGCGGGCTTGCCCGCTTTCCGAAGGCGGCGATCGTCGGCCACGAACTCTTCGAGAAGGCGGACTTCGCCCTCTACTATTCGAAGCAGCACGACAGGGGTACGGTCACCCTGTTTTCCGACCAGCATGCGGAGGTGATCCGCCGCTCGGCCGCGGTCGCCCAGCGCCTGCGGTCCGTCAAGCCGGAGGAGGCGTTCCATCTGGAGTACCAGCCGATCGTCGATCGCGATGGACGCCCGCTGGGTTTCGAGGCGCTCGCCCGATGGGATGACCCCATCCTTGGACGGGTGCCTCCGGACGTCTTCATACGCGCGGCCGAACAGGACGGCCTTATCGGCGACATCACGATCCCGCTCTTCAGGAGAGCGCTCCGGACGGCCCGATCATGGCCGGAGGAAATCAAGCTCTCCTTCAATCTTTCCGCCTTCGATATCTGCAGCCACAAGACCATGGCCGCCCTTGTCGCGGAGATCGAGGCGGCCGGTTTCGCCCATAACCGGCTGATTGTCGAGATCACCGAATCTGCGATCATGCAGGACTGGACCAGGGCGACGCTGGCGCTGAAGAGCTTGCGGAAGGCGGGCATCCTCGTGGCGCTCGACGATTTCGGCACGGGGTATTCGAGCCTCAGCTACCTGCGTCGGCTCCCGATCGACAGGATCAAGCTCGACCGATCCTTCATCGTCGATGTCGAGCGGGAGCCGGTGGCCGTTGACATCCTGAGGACGATGTCGGCTCTTTGCCAAAGCCTCGGCCTGCAATTCATCGTCGAAGGGGTCGAGACGTCCAGCCAGTTGCAGATCCTCTCCGCCGCCGGGGTGACCGGCTACCAAGGCTACCTCTTCTCTCGGCCGCTCGCCGAAAAGGTTGTTCCGCTCTATCTCGCGGAGATGGCGCAGTCGGCCATCCGGCGGAAAACCGGTTGACGTCCGGATGCCGTCGGTGAGAGGAACGGCAGCGCCTATGCCTGCGGCAGCGGTCACTGCCGCAGCGACGGTTGCCGCGGCGGGCGGAGTAGCGCACCGGCCCGGCGCTTGCCGCAGGTATCGGCAACCCGGTTTCGGCCATGCCCTCCGAAGCCCCCCGATCCCGCAGACGGGCTCCATCAACCCTTGGAGGCAGGCTTCCCAACCATGACAGACATCCATGTTCCCGATGAACGCCCGGGGCCTGGCGGCAGGTCCTCCTACCGGACCTTCCGGATCCTCCCGACGCGCTGGTCTGACAACGACGTCTACGGCCACATGAACAATGTCGTGCATTACGGCCTGTTCGATACCGCCATAAACGGCTTCCTGATCGAGAACGGAGCACTCGACATCAGCCATGGCACGGAGTTGTTCTACGTTGCCGAGACGGGGTGCCGGTATCACTGCGAGATGCGCTTTCCGGATGCGGTAACGGCCGGCATCCGCGTCGGCAGGCTCGGCAGATCTTCGGTGCGATACGAGATCGGCCTGTTCCGCAACGAAGACGATCTCGCAGCCGCGGAGGGTTTCTTCGTGCATGTGAACGTCGATCGCTCCACGCGCCGTCCCAGACCCCTCGGCGCCTCCCTGCGCGGCCTCCTGGAAAGCCTTGCAGTGTGAACAGCGTTCATTTGGACACGCCGCCAAGAGCAAAAGCGGACGTTGAAGGGGGCGCACGGGAGCCCGGCCTCACCGCCCGCCATCTCGCCGAGCGCGAGGTACGGCTTCGATGCGGGCATGCAGGCTTGAATCGTTTCCGGACCGTTCCGGTCCGAAAGGATTGCCTATGTCTCAGGATGAAACGTAACCTACGTGTCCGGGTCGGACAGTAGAAAAATGGCGCACCCGACAGGATTCGAACCTGTGACCTTTGGAATCGGAATCCAACACTCTATCCAGCTGAGCTACGGGTGCTAACCGCCGGCGAGTCCCGCTCGCCGTTCCGATGGCTGCTTCCTTAACCCAGGATGCGGACGGCTTCAATGGCAATCGCGGCGCGCCGGGCGAATTTTCGGGGGAAGGGCGGAAAGAGAAGAGGGGCCTCGCAAGGCCCCCGCAACGCTCTCTTGTCACGCCATCATCATCGCGCCCGGTCCGGGCGTCGCACCCGGCGGGCACTTGCCGAGGATGATCATGCCGAGCACCTCGTCCTTGGACACGTCCTCGGTCCGGGCATGGCCGACGACCTGGCCGTTCTTCATCACGAAGACGCGGTCGGCGGGATCGAAGACGTCGTGGATGTCGTGGCTGATCAGGAAGATGCCGATGCCCTCCTTCTTCAACTGCTTGATGAGGTCGCCCACCTGCGCCGTCTCGTGCGGCCCGAGTGCGGCGGTCGGCTCGTCCATGATCAGGATGCGGGCGTCGAACAGGATCGCGCGGGCGATCGCCACCGACTGCCGCTGGCCTCCCGATAGCGCCTTCACCGGCTCCTTGAAGCGCTTGAAGTTGGGGTTGAGGCGGCCCATCACCTTGCGGGCATTGGCTTCCATGGCGACGTCGTCCAGCGTTCCCCAGGGGGTCTGCAATTCGCGCCCGAGATAGAGGTTGGCGGCGGCGTCAACGTTGTCGGCGACGGCGAGCGTCTGGTAGATCGTCTCGATCCCGAATTTCTTGGCGTCGCGCGGGTTCTTGATGTCGGTCGGCTCGCCGTTGATGAGGATCTCGCCCGCATCCCGGCGATAGGCGCCCGACAGGATCTTGATCAGGGTCGACTTGCCGGCGCCGTTGTGGCCGAGCAGGGCGACGACTTCGCCCGGATAGAGGTCGATGCTGGCATTCTCCACGGCATGGATCCCGCCGAAGGAGATGGAAATGTTCCTCATTTCCACGAGCGGAGTGTGTTGGTCCGTCACGATGAAAACTCCTGTTACTTTGCGCGGGCGCGGTAGACGGTGTCGAGCCAGACGGCGAGCACGAGGACCGCACCGACGACAATGCGCTGCAGCGGCGTGTCTATGCCGAGCAGGACCATGCCGGACTGAAGGGATTGCATGACAAGCGCCCCGAGCATGGCGCCGGCGATCGTGCCCATGCCGCCCGAAAGCGAGGTCCCGCCGATCACGGCGGCGGCGATCGTGTAGAGTTCGTCCAGTTCGCCCTGCGCATTGGTGGCCGCGTTGAGGCGGGCGGTCGAGATGGCGGCGGCGATGGCGCAGAGCATGCCCATCAGCGCGAAGATGCGGATCGTGACCCAGCGGGTCTTGATGCCGGCGAGTTCCGCCGCCTCCGGATTGCCGCCGATCGCGAAGACGTAGCGGCCGAAGCGCAGGCGGGTGGCGATGAAGGTCATGACGATGCCGACGGCAATGGCGATCAGCACCGGTACCGCGATCCCGTGCGAGATCAGGAGGCCGCCCTCCGGCCAGTCGATGCCGCTGGCTTCCGCGTATCGGCGGGC
>JAEWKX010000227.1 GCA_023393575.1 Pseudomonadota bacterium | reverse complement strand
CGGGCATAGGCGTAATCGAGGTCGTGGATGCCGGCAAAGACGCCGGAGGCGAGCATGGCAGGTGCGAAGCGTGCGCCTTCCTCGTTCGTCCAGTTGGTGACGACGATTGGATGCCTGGTCCTGATGCCGAGGTCGTTGAGCGTGCGGACGACCTCAAGCCCGGAGAGCACGCCGAGGACGCCGTCATACTTGCCGCCGGTCGGCTGCGTATCGAGGTGCGAACCGATATAGACCGGCAGGGCGTCGGGATCGGTGCCGGCGCGGGTCATAAACATGGTGCCCATCTGATCGACACCCATGGTCAATCCGGCGTCGTCGCACCATGCCTGGAACAGCTTGCGGCCCTCGGCATCGGCGTCCGTCAGCGTCTGGCGATCGTTGCCGCCGGCAATGCCGGGGCCGATCTTCGCCATGTCCATGAGCGAATCCCACAACCTGTCGCCATTGATGCGCAGGTTCTCGCCGGGTGCTGCCACCATCAGCTACATCCTCACCTGTTCTGGACCGCCCTCGGCGGTCTTGTCTGTTCCCGCCGGTTCTTTATTTCCTGCCCCGTCGACAGTGAAACTCAGCATTGCCTTTGTTGGGCTTGTCGCTGATAATTTGACCGGTTGGTAAAAACATACAATTTCCGCGCCGCCACTCAAGACGAAAAATCGCCAATCTCGCTATCGGATCGAAAGGGATGCGCGCGTCGGAAAAGTGGAGCGGGTGCGGGGGCGGGGACAGGCGAGGGCATGGCACTACCCAGGGCGGCAAAGACGCAGCGCCGGACGCGGATTCAGGAGGAGAAGGAGGAGCGGATCCTCGACGCGGCGCTGGAGGTGTTTTCCTCCAACGGCTTCCGCGGCGCCACCATCGATCAGATCGCCGATGCCGCGGGAATGTCGAAGCCGAACCTGCTCTATTATTTCCGCACCAAGGAAGCGATCTACCGGACTCTGCTGGAGAGCATGCTCTTCACCTGGCTGGAGCCGCTCAAGGCATTCGATGCGGACGGCGACCCCGAAGCGGAGATCCGCTCCTACATCCGCCGCAAGCTGGAGATGTCGCGGGACTTTCCGCGGGAAAGCCGGCTTTTCGCCAACGAGATGCTGCAGGGTGCGCCGCATATCGAGGATGATCTGACGGGGCCGCTGAAGAGCCTGGTGGACGAGAAGGCGGAGGTGATCCGCAGCTGGATCACGGGCGGCAAGATTGCCCGCTGCGACCCCTATCACCTGATCTTCGCCATATGGGCGACCACGCAGCACTATGCCGACTTCGACGTCCAGGTGCGTGCGGTGCTCGGGGAAAGGCGGGCGGGCGAGGGACGCTTCGAGGATGCCGCCCGGTTCCTGGAACAGCTGTTCTTCGAGGGGCTCCGCCCCAAACCGGCTTGAGGCTTTTTCTAAAGCTCCGTGCGCCGCAGCAGGTAGTCCAGCCCGCCGACGCGGAACCAGCGATAGGCGTGGGCTTCCAGCAGGAGGCGATGACGCCCCTTCTCGTCCGCTTCGCTGCTTTCACTGTCGGCAATGTCGATCAACAGGCTGCCGATCTCGCCGCAGCCGGTATCCAGGTGGACCTCGACCGGCTCCGGCTTCAGGTTGTGCACGATCAGGACCGAATTGTTGCGCCAATCGTAGCGCATCGCCAGGACCCCGGGATTGCCGGTGTCGAGGACGGCATAGTCGCCCCAGCCGATTTCCGGCGCTTCCTTGCGCATGCGGATCAGCCGCTCCATCCAGTTCAGGAGCGAGTTCGGCTCGCGGCGCTGCTCGGCGACGTTGATGTGTTCGTAGCCGAAAGGCCCCTTTGAGATCACCGGAAGTACCGGCTTGCTGCTCTTCGTGAAGCCGCCCTCCGGCTCGTCGGACCACTGCATCGGGGTGCGGGCACAGTTGCGTTCCGGCAGGTCCAGGTCGTCCCCCATGCCGATCTCATCTCCATATCGGATGACCGGCGTGCCGGGCAGCGAGAACATCAGACTGTAGGCGAGTTCCAGCAATCGCTGGTCGCCGCCGAGCAGGGGGGCGAGGCGCCGGCGGATGCCACGCTCATAGAGCTGCATGTGCTTCTCCGGTCCGAAGGCCTGGAAGACCACCTCCCGCTTCTCCTTGTCGAGGCGGCCAAGGTCGAGCTCGTCGTGGTTTCGAAGGAACATGCCGAACTGGGCCGTATGCGGCTTTCCCCGTGTCTGCTCCAGTGCCTCGATCATCGGTTCGGTATCACCGCTTGCCAGCGCGTAGAAGAGCGTCTGGTTGACCGGAAAATTGAACATCATCTGGATACGGTCGCCGTCGTCGCCGAAGTAGTTGATGTCGCCCTCCGGCCGGATGTTCGCTTCTCCGAGGATGATGGAATCTCCCTGACGCCACTGCAGGAACTCCCGGAAGGTGCGCAGCATCTCGAACTGTTCCTTCGGCTTCTTGATGCCGGCACCCTTCTCGGCGATGACGAATGGTACTGCATCCATTCTGAAGCCGCTCACCCCGAGCTGGATCCAGAAGCCCATGATCTTGAGGATTTCCGCCTGCACATGTGGATTGGACGTGTTGAGATCGGGCTGAAATTTATAGAAGCGGTGGAAGTAGTATTCGCCTGCCTTCTCGTCCCGCGTCCAGGTGCTCTCCTGGACGCCCGGAAAGATCATGCCCTCGTCGGCATTGGCGGGCTTCTTCTTGGACCAGACGTACCAGTCCCGATAGGGCGAGTCCGGATCGCTGCGCGCCGACTGGAACCAGGGATGCTGGTCTGATGTATGGTTGACGACGAGGTCGATCAGCACGCGAATGCCGCGCTGCTTGCAGCCATGGGTGAAGTCGACGAAGTCGCCCAGCGTGCCGTAGCGGGGGTCGACGTTGTAATAGTCCGCGACATCGTAGCCGTCGTCCTTGCCGGGCGAGACCTGGAACGGCATCAGCCAGATGGCATTGACGCCGAGCCCGGCCAGATAATCGAGCCTTCGGGACAGCCCCTCGAAATCTCCCACGCCGTCGCCGTTGGAATCCATGAAGGTCTCTACCGACAGGCAGTAGATGACGGCGTTCTTGTACCAGAGGTCGCTGATCACGGTGGCTCTCCTGCGGGCGGGATGCGGGGGCAATGTGGAGCCGGGGGTATTTGTTCCGGCTTCTCTCCTGCCCGCGTCATGCCGTGGTCGCCGGTCCCGAAATGAAAACGGCCCGAAGCGGATGCCCCGGGCCGTCGTCTTCGGATCTTTCGCCGGATCAGGCGGCGGTGCGCATCTTCCGGGCGGTTGCCGCGAGCCGCTGCTGGCCGTCCAGCTTGAAGTTCGCCAGCATGGAC
>JAEWKX010000170.1 GCA_023393575.1 Pseudomonadota bacterium | reverse complement strand
GCGGACCACGCCAATTCGGTGATAGCCGCAGGCCGCGCCGATCTCTGCGCCGTCGCCCGTCCGCATCTCGCCGATCCCGCCTGGGTGCTGCACGAGGCTGCGCGCATCGGGCTGACCGATATTGCCTGGCCGAAGCAATACTACTCGGGCAAGCTCCAGTACGAAACCAACCTTGCCCGCGCGGCCGCAGCGAGATGAGGACCGACCCGATGGAGGGGATACGAAAGCTCGAGGGGCGTCACGCATTGGTAACCGGCGCCGGTAGTGGCATCGGCGCCGCGATTGCCACCGCGCTGGCTCAGGCCGGCGCAAGGATCACATTGGCAGGGCGCCGCGCAGAACCCCTGGAATCGCTTGCCTCCCGGCTCGGTCCCTCCGCCGGCGTCGCCGACGGTTTCGACGTCACTGACGAAATTGCCATCGACAACGGCGTGAAGACCGCCCGCGCCGCCTTCGGCCCGATCGACATCCTCGTCAACAATGCCGGCGAAGCACCGAGCGCACCCTTCGAAAAGACCTCGCTGGAGACCTGGAACCGAGTGCTCGCCGTCGACCTGACCGGCGTCTTCCTCGTCACGCAGGCCGCACTTCCCGACCTGAAGTCGCATGGCGACGGTGCCCGCATCATCAACATCGCCTCGACCGCCGGCCTGACCGGCTATCCCTATGTTTCCGCCTATACGGCGGCCAAGCACGGCGTCATCGGCCTGACCCGGTCACTGGCGCTCGAGCTGGCCAAGACGGGCATCACCGTCAACGCCGTCTGTCCCGGCTTCACCGATACGCCGCTGATCGTACAGGCGATCGAGACGATCGTCGCCAAGACCGGCCGCAGCCGGGAGGAGGCGACGAGGGAATTCACCAAAGGCAATCCGCAGGGCCGGCTGGTCCGGCCGGAGGAAGTCGCGGACGCTGTCCTATGGTTGGCGTCGTCCGCTGCGGGTTCGATCAACGGCCAGGCGATCGCGATCGCCGGCGGAGAGGTATTGGCAGGATGAGCACGATTTCCATGGCAGGGCACCTGCGCCCGTTCAGGGACTATCAGGCAAAGAATTTCCTCTGGGATGTCCGCGAGGACGGACGGGTTGCGACCATTCGACTGAACCGTCCGGAACGTAAGAACCCGCTTACCTTTGAAAGCTATGCGGAACTGCGCGACCTTTTCCGCGACCTCGCCTATGCTTCGGATATCCGCGCCGTTGTGCTGACCGGAGCCGGCAGCAATTTCTCCTCCGGCGGCGACGTGTTCGAGATCATCGAGCCATTGACCCAGATGACCATGCCCGATCTTCTCGCCTTCACCCGCATGACCGGCGATCTCGTCAAGGCGATGCGGAAGTGCCCGCAGCCGATCATCGCGGCCGTGGACGGAATCTGCGCCGGTGCCGGCGCCATCCTCGCCATGGCCTCCGACCTGCGGCTCGCGACGCCCGAAGCAAAGACTGCTTTCCTCTTCACCCGCGTGGGTCTTGCCGGCGCGGACATGGGCGCCTGCGGGATCCTGCCGCGCATCATCGGCCAGGGCCGCGCGGCTGAACTCCTCTTCACCGGCCGCTCCATGAGCGCAGCTGAGGGTCACAGCTGGGGCTTCTACAATGCGCTTCACACCGCTGACGCCATGGAGGCCGAGGCGTTGAAACTGGCGCAGTCGCTGGCGGACGGCCCCTGGTTCGCCCACACGATGACCAAGACCATGCTGAACCAGGAATGGGCCATGGGCATCGACGAGATGATCGAGTCGGAAGCGCAGGCCCAGGCCGTCTGCATGGCGACAAAGGACTTCCGGCGCGCCTTCGAAGCCTTTGCGGAGAAGCGCAAGCCCGTCTTCGAGGGGAACTGACATGGCCACGAAAACCGCGCTGGTTGGCCCCACCCGCGAGCATCTCGACTGGCCCTTCTTCGACGACAGCCACCGGGTGCTGGCGGCACGGCTCGACGCCTATGCCGCATCGGGCGCTCTTACCGGCATCGATCACGCCGACACGGACCGCGCCTGCCGCACTCTCGTCCGCTCGCTCGGAGAGGCAGGGTTTCTGGATGCGGCGACCGGCAACGGTGGTAAGCGGACCATCGATTCCCGCGAGGCCTGCCTCACCCGCGAAACGCTCGCCTGGCACGATGGCCTGGCTGACTTCGCCTTCGCCATGCAGGGGCTCGGCACGGGTGCGATCGGTCTGTCCGGCTCGGAAGAGCTCCGCCGTGCGGTGTTGCCGAAAGCGCGGTCCGGTGAATGGATCTCCGCCTTCGCGCTCTCCGAGAACGACGCCGGCTCGGATGTCGCCGCGATGGCCTGTGCCGCCCGGAAGGATGGCAGCCATTACGTCCTCGACGGCGACAAGACATGGATTTCGAATGGCGGCATCGCCGACGTCTACACGGTGTTTGCGCGCACGGGCGAAGCGCCCGGCACACGGGGGATTTCCGCCTTTGTCATCTATGCCGATGATCCGGGCTTCTCCATCGCGGAACGGATCGACGTGATCGCGCCGCACCCGCTGGCGACCATCCGCTTCGAGAACTGCCGCATCCCGGCAAATCGCTTGCTCGGCAGTCCGGGAGAAGGCTTCAAGATCGCCATGCGCACCCTGGACATCTTCCGTGCCTCGGTTGCGGCAGCCGCGATCGGCTTCGCGCGCCGGGCACTGGACGAAGCGCTTGCACATGCGACGGCCCGTCCGATGTTCGGCAACCGCCTTTCCGACCTTCAACTGACCCAGGCCGCTTTCGGAGACATGGCAGCACAGATCGACGCTGCCGCCCTCCTCACTTACCGCGCCGCCTGGCGCCGCGACGTGCAGGGCCTTCCGACCACCAGGGAAGCGGCAATGGCGAAGATGGTCGCGACCGAGAACGCCCAGCAGGTGATCGACCGCGCCGTGCAGATGTTCGGCGGACGCGGCGTGAGGAGCGGCGAGATCGTCGAGAGCCTCTACCGCGAAATTCGTGCCCTGCGCATTTATGAAGGCGCAACCGAAGTCCAGAAACTCATCATCGCGCGCGAACTGCTGAAGGGCGCGCCTCCGGAGAAGACCCATGCATGACACTCTTCAGCCCGAAGGCTGGGCGAAGCCTATCGGCTATTCCAACGGCGTGGCGGCGCGAGGCCGGCAGGTCTATGGCGGCGGCCAGATCGGCTGGAACGACCGATATGAATTCGAGACCGACGACTTCGTCGGGCAGGTGCGGCAAACGCTGAAGAACGTCGTCGCCGTCCTGGCGGCAGGCGGCGCAGGCCCCGAGCACGTGACGACCATGACGTGGTACTTCACGGACAAGGCCGAATATCTCGCCAACCTGAAGGGCATCGGCCAGGCCTATCGCGACGTCATGGGGAAGAATTTTCCCGCCATGGCGGCCATGCAGGTGTCGGCCCTTGTGGAGGATCGCGCCAGGATCGAGATCCAGGCCGTGGCCGTCGTTCCGGAGTAGACGATGAGCGGCGATACGCTTTCCTTCTCCGATACCGTCAGCGGCGAGATCCATGGGGACGTCCTTGTCACCACGATCGACAATCCGCCGGTCAATGCACTCTCGGCCGATACCCGCACCGGCCTGATGGCCGCGCTTGACCATGCGGCCGGCAACGGCGGCATTCTCGGCCTCGTCATCGCCGGAGCGGGAAAGACCTTCATCGGCGGCGCCGATATCAAGGAATTCGGCCAGCTGCCGGTGGAGCCGATCCTGCCGACCGTGATCCAGCGGATCGAGGACTCCGGGAAACCGGTCGTCGCGGCCATCAATGGTGCGGCCCTCGGAGGCGGCCTGGAGGTTGCGCTCGGCTGCCACTACAGGATGGCATCCCCGGCGGCGCAGATGGGACTTCCGGAAGTGAAACTCGGTCTCGTCCCGGGGGCCGGGGGTACGCAGCGCCTGCCGCGCCTAATCGGCATCCCCGCGGCGATCGACCTGATTGGCAGCGGACGCAGCGTGAAATCGCAGGAAGCCCAGAGCCTTGGACTTGTCGACGAGATCGTGGAAGCAGACTTGAAAGATGCGGCAGTGGCCACCATCCGGCGCATCGCCGTCCCGGGCCTCCGCCGAACCGGTAACTTGCCGGTCCCGGCAGCGGAACCGGCGGTGATCGAGGCGGCGAAGAGCAAAGTCCTGGCCAAGGCGCGCGGGCAACAGGCGCCGGTGGAGGCCGTTCGCCTGGTCGAAGCGGCGGCGAAACCGCTGGCCAAAGGCGTTGCGGAGGAGCGCGCAACCTTCCTCAAGCTGCGCGATAGTGCGGAAGCTGCCGCCCTGCGGCACGTCTTCTTTGCGCAGCGGCAGGCTTCGAAGGTGGAAGACCTGGAGGGCATCCAGCCGCATCGGGTCGGAACGGTCGGCATAGCCGGGCTTGGCCTGATGGGAAGCGGCATTGCAGTGGCGGCACTGGGAGCAGGCTATACCGTTATCGGCCTCGACCGGACGGCGGAGGCGGCGGAAAAGGGTGGCGAACGCATTCTGGGGCTTCTGCAACGCAATCATGCCGCCGGACGCCTGGATCAAGGTGCCTTCGATGCACAGCGGGACCGGCTGTCTGTCACCGAATCGGACGCCGATCTCGCACCCTGCGATCTCGTCATCGAGGCAGTCTTCGACGATTTCGACGTGAAGGTCGATCTCTTCCGCCGGCTGGACAAGGTCATCCGGCCGGACGCGATCCTCGCCACCAATACCAGCTATCTGAACCCGGACGAGATCGCCGCCGCCACGGCCTACCCGGAGCGCGTGCTCGGCCTGCACTTCTTCTCGCCGGCCCATGTCATGCGGCTGCTGGAGGTGGTCCGCTGTGCCCGGACGGCCCCCGAGGTTCTGGCCACCGGACTTGCCTTTGCCAAGAAGCTCCAGAAGCTCGCGATCGTCACCGGCGTTACCGAAGGCTTCATCGGCAACCGCATCTTCTCGGCCTATCGACGCGAGGCGGAGTTCCTGCTGGAGGACGGCGCCCTGCCGCACGAGATCGACGCGGCACTGGAAAACTACGGCTTTCCGATGGGCCTGTTCGCCGTCTACGACATGGCGGGGCTGGAGATCGCCTGGGCAAGACGCAAGCGTCAGGCCGCGATGCGCGACCCGTCTCAGCGCTACGTCGAGATCGCCGACCGCCTCTGCGACGTCGGGCGCCTCGGCCAGAAAGCCGGACGAGGCTGGTACGCCTACCTCGAAGGCAAGCGGCAGGTGGATCCGGCCGTCACGGACATCATCGCGCAGTGCCGCGCGAAGAAGGGGATCACGCCGCGCGCCTTTACGGAAGGCCGAATCCTCGAGCGCCTGCTTGCCGCGATGACCGAGGAAGGCCGGAAGCTCCTCGACGAAGGTATCGCTGCCCGCGAGAGCGACATCGACCTGGTGATGATCAACGGCTACGGTTTCCCGGCCCACAAGGGCGGACCGATGTTCGCGGCGGCTCAGACGCCCAGATAACGATCCTGCAGATCGGCTGAGAGCTCCGCCGGCGCCCCCTGCCAGACGCTCCTGCCGTTTTCGAGGATGACGCAGCGATCGGCGACCGGCAGCAGTTCCGACAGCGTCTTGTCGACCACCAGGATCGAAAGCCCCTCGGCCTTCAGCTTGCGGATCGCCGCCCAGATGTCCTGCCGGATGACGGGTGCCAGGCCCTCCGTCGCCTCGTCGAGGATCAGGAGGCATGGATTGGTCATCAGCGCCCGGCCGATGGCCAGCATCTGCTGTTCGCCACCCGAGAGCGAACGGGCCATCTGAGCATGACGCTCGGCGAGACGGGGGAAGAGCTCGTTGACGCGGTCGAGGCTCCAGGCCCCGGGCCGTGCGGCCGCCACCAGGTTCTCGTGCACCGTCAGGTTCGGGAAACAGCGCCGCCCCTCGGGCACCAGTCCGATGCCGAGCCTGGCAACACGGTGGGGCGGCTTCCCCTTGAGATCCGTACCGGCCAGCCGGACCGAACCCGCCCGCGGCGGATTGAGATTGCAGATCGCCCGGATGGTCGTCGTCTTGCCCATGCCGTTGCGGCCCATCAGCGCCACGGCCTGCCCCTCCGCCACAGCGAGGTCCACGCCGAAGAGGGCCTGGCTCGCACCGTAGGAAGCTTCGATCTTCGATACGTCGAGCAGCATCAGGCATGATCTCCGAGATAGGCGGTACGCACGGCCGGATCGCGGCGGATCTCCTCCACCGTCCCCGTGGCGATGACCTTGCCGTAGACGAGCACCGAGATGCGGTCGGCCAGCGCGAAGACGGCATCCATGTCATGCTCCACGAGCAGGATGGGAGCTTCCTGCCGGAGCGTGTCGAGGAAGCCCGTCAGCACCTTCGACCCCTCCGGTCCCATGCCCGCCATCGGTTCGTCGAGCAGGAATGCCTTGGAATTGAGCGCCAGCGCAATGGCGATCTCCAGTTTCCGGCGCTCACCGTGGGACAGTTCCGCGGCCGGAATGCGTGCCCTCTCCTGCAGGCCGACGCGCTCCAGCATCGCCATCGACCGGTCGACGAGCGATTCATCGCGCATCACCGGCTTGAAGAAGCGGAAGCTGGAACCCTGTTGCGCCTGGACGGCCAGCATCACATTGCGCAGCGCCGAAAACTCCGGCGCCAGCGAGGAGACCTGGAAGGTGCGGCCAAGACCCAATCGCGATCGCTCCGCGACGCCGAGATGGCCGATGTCTTCGCCTGCAAAGCGGATCGTCCCCGAATTCTGCCGCAGCGTTCCGCAGATCTGGTGGATCAGCGTCGATTTTCCCGCGCCGTTGGGGCCTATCAGCGCATGGATCTCGCCAGGCTTCAGGTCGAGCGAGACATGATCCGTCGCCCTGAGCGCACCAAAGCTCTTCACGAGATCGGAGAGTTCGAGAACCGGTTCAGCCATGACGCGCCTTTCCGGCCAGGAGCCCCAGAAGCCCGCCGCGCGCAAACAGCACCGTACCGAGCAGGATAAGGCCGAGGAAGAACTGCCAGCGCTCCGTCAATCCGCCGAGCACGTATTCGAAGACGACAAAAAGGGCCGCACCGGCCAGTGGCCCGAACAGACGGCCCGTGCCGCCGAGGATGATCAGCACGATCAGTTCGCCCGACATGTGCCAGGAGAGCATCGAGGGGCTGACGAAGCGGTTGAGGTCGGCGAACAGGGCACCGGCCAGACCCGTCATCGCCGCGGAGATGGCGAAGGCCGTCAGGCGGATGCGATAGGGTGCGATACCGACGGTCGCGACCCGCACCTCGTTCTGGCGCGCCGCCTGCAGGGCGGAACCGAAACGGGAGCCGCAGATCAGCATGAACAGGCCGAGAGCAACCACCAGCGCGAGATAGCAGATCAGGAAGAAATTCACGGGCTTCATGGTGCTGACGCCCGCAAACTGGTTGCGCACCAGGATCGACAGCCCGTCCTCGCCGCCATAGGCAGGCCAGGAGATCGCAAAATAGTAGACCATCTGCGCAAAGGCGAGCGTGATCATGATGAAATAGACGCCCGATGTCCTCAGGCTGATGGAACCGATCATCAGTCCCACCAGTCCGGAGACGGACATCGCTACCAGCCAGATGACCGGCATCTGGTTCGTGCCCGGCAGGCCGAACGGCAGGGGATCGCCGGAAAAGGCATGGATGGCGAGGATGCCCGCTACATAACCGCCGATGCCGAAGAAGGCGGCATGGCCGAAGGAGACGAGGCCACCGAGGCCGAGCGCGAGGTTGAGACCGGTCGCCGCCAGCGCCAGGATGGCGACGCGGGTTGCGAGCGTCACGTAGAATGGCTCGCCGAAGGCACTGGCTGCGAGCGGGACGGCGAGCAACAGAACGGCCAGGATGAGGTTGACGATGTTTTCGCGGGTCAGCATCGCAGTCTCACGCATGGGCTGCGGGGAAGAGCCCGCGCGGCTTCACGGCCAGGATGAGCGCCATCATCACGTAGATGAGCATGGAGGCCGCGGCGGCGCCGATCAGCCCCGCCTGCGACGGAGGCACGAACAGCGCCAGCATCTGCGGCAGCAGGAAGCGTCCCATGGTATCGACGATGCCGACCAGCAGCGCACCGAGGAGCGCCCCCTTGATGGAGCCTATGCCGCCGATGACGATGACCACGAAAGCCAGGATGAGGACCGGCTCACCCATGCCGACCTGGACGGACTGCAATGCCCCGACCATGGCGCCGGCAAGGCCGGCAAGCGCGGCCCCCAGAGCGAAGACGACCGTATAGAGCGTGCGGATGTCGACGCCGAGCACGCCGATCATCTCGCGGTCGCTTTCGCCGGCGCGAATGCGCATGCCGAGCCGTGTCCTGCCGAT
The DNA here is from genome assembly GCA_023393575.1 of Pseudomonadota bacterium. Lineage (GTDB taxonomy): Bacteria > Pseudomonadota > Alphaproteobacteria > Rhizobiales > Rhizobiaceae > Neorhizobium. Next base: position 1,355 of record JAEWKX010000170.1, on the reverse strand, counting down.
CAACAGGTAGAGCCCGAGCGCCACCAGCGCCCCGACCCCGATGATCGCCAGCCGGTAGAGGGGATATTGCGCGCCGCCGGGGAGTGCCACGGCGCCCTGCAGAAGCGGCGGGATATCGAGATAAAGCGGAAAGGAGCCGAACAGCCAGCGCGTGCCTTCCGAGAACATCAGGATCAGCGCAAAGGTCGCCAGAACCTGATCCAGGTGGTCGCGGTCGTAGAGCCGCCGGATGACGAGGAGTTCCACGATGGCGCCCGCCGCCGCCGCGCAGGCGAGGCTGGCAGCGAGGCCGATCCAGAAGGACCCCGTCGCCGACGCCACGGCAGCGCAGGCAAAGGCACCGACCATGTAGAGAGACCCGTGGGCGAGATTGATCAGCCCCATAACGCCGAAAATCAGCGTCAGCCCGGCAGCCATGAGAAACAACATGACGCCGAGCTGAAGGCCATTGAGCAACTGCTCAAGAGCAAGTGCGAGTGTCACCAGGCGACCTTACATCTTGCAGTCTTTGGCATAGGCATCCTCGTGGTCGTCGAAGATCTTCTCCACCGTCTTGTTGGTCAGCACGCCGTCCTCGCCCTTCACCACTTCCGTCAGGTAGATGTCCTGGATCGGATGCTGGTTGGTGTTGAACTTGAAATCGCCCCGCGGCGACTGGATGTCCGCCTTCAGGAGTTCCGCGCGGAACGCTTCCGTGTCCTTCACGTCCGCCTTGGCGGCAGCCGACAGGATGAGTTGTGCCGCATCATAGGCCTGCACGGCATAGATCGACGGCAGGCGGCCATACTCGGCCTTGAAGTCGGCGAGGAATTTCTTGCTGACCTCGGTGTCAAAGTCGGGCGCCCACTGGCCGGAGGCCTTCGCGCCGATCGCCGCGTCGCCGATCGCCGGCAGCACGTCCTGGCTGAAGGAGAAGCCCGGCCCCATGATCGGGATGTCGACGCCCGACTGCGCATACTGCTTCATGAAGGCGATGCCCATGCCGCCCGGCAGGAAGGCGAAGACGCCGTCGGCGCCCGAGGCACGGATCTGGGCGATCTCGGCCGCATAGTCGGTCTGGCCGACCTGGGTGTAGACTTCCGAGCCGACTTCACCCTTGTAGAAGCGCTTGAACCCGGTCAGTGAATCCTTGCCGGCCGGATAGTTCGGCGCCATGATGAACATCTTCTTGTAGTCCTTGTTGGCGTATTCGCCCATGGCCTCGTGAAGATTGTCGTTCTGGTAGGCTGCGTTGAAATAGAGCGGGTTGCAGTTCTCGCCCGCAAGCGCCGCCGGCGCCGCATTGGTGGAGACATAGAACTTGCCCTGGGCGACTGCGCTCGGCGCCACGGCCATCAGCAGGTTCGACCAGACAA
>JAEWKX010000254.1 GCA_023393575.1 Pseudomonadota bacterium | reverse complement strand
GAATAAACCTCCACGCCGCGCGGGCCTGTCGGGTCCGCGCGGTGGCTGATCCGGGAACAAGCAGGCCTATGTTCGGAAAGATCGAGGCAGCGATACAGGCCACCGCTCGACGGCCATCACGGCCCGGCCACGACCACGGGTCAATGGGACGAAAAGGCGTGAGCCAACAAAATACTTAGTGGGAAATGGTGCCCAGAAGAGGACTCGAACCTCCACACCCTTGCGAGTACCAGCACCTGAAGCTGGCGCGTCTACCAATTCCGCCATCTGGGCGACGGAGAGCCATGTACGGGGGTGGCTCCCGCCTGTCAACAGGCTTTTTGAAGTTTCCATGTCGATGCCTGAAAACGGTGGGCCGAGGGTAAGAAACCCCGTGTCGAAACCTGCATCGGCCTGGTGCCGGCATCTATGCTTCGCCGTCTGGCCGTTCAACTGCCGGCATTCTCCGGGCCCGTCCGGTCGAGATGACCGAGATCGCGCTCCGGTTCGATCACGTCGCGCACCCGCTGCTTCAGTTCCTTCGGGCCCGGAAAGCCGCCGTCCCGCTTGCGCTCCCAGATGAGTTCTCCATCGATGCGGATCTCGAAATTGCCGCCCGTGCCGGGAACCAGGGCGACCTCGCCGAGGCTGTCGGAAAAGGTCTGCAGCAGCTCCTGCGCCATCCAGCCGGCACGCAGCAGCCAGTTGCACCGGGTGCAGTAGAGGATGGTGATACGAGGATTACCCATGTCTGCTCCTTGTCGCGGTCCTATGGCAGGGTATGTGCGCCCGGCCGGGTTCGTCGCAGAGCAAACCACTTGTGTCGGGTATGCAAGCCCTTTTCAAATAGCGGGTGACGATCCGGCGGAGGGGGAGGCAAATGACGGAGGTTTGCGGGGATGGATGCGGTTCATGCGGCTGATAACGCTCGATCGCGCCGCCGACTTCGTGCCGGATGTCCACATTTTTCATCCGCTCGAAACCGCCTTGGGTGCAACTGCCGGAGGGGGCTCCTCCATGCGAGGAGTATGGCAGTCCGTCGAGGCCCTGACCGCCGGAAAGCCTCGCCCGGCGAGAGGAGGCGCGCCGCAAGGCAGGCGCCGAACGGTAAGAGAAAAAGAGCCCCCGCACGGATGCGGGAGCCCTCTCGGGAAGATCGCCGGCCCGGATCAGTGGGACCGGATGTCGTCGCGGTCGGTACCGTTCGGGCGCTGGTATTGCCGCACTTCCTCGGCGATCCGCTCGCGGGCGGTGTCGTGAACCTCGGCTGCGACCGCGGTCGCCTTCTCATATACGTCGGATGCGACCTGTTCGGCCTTGTTCATGGCGTCGGAGGCCTTGGTTGACAGTCCCTCCCGCACGTCTTCGGCCATCTCGCCCATCGCCTCGTCCTCGCGGCGGGTGTTCGGCAGCGCCGCGCCGATCGCCGCGCCGAGCGCGAAAGCCAGCGCTCCGCCGATCAGCGGCTGGTCCTGGAAGTGCTTGAGAAGGCTGTCGTTCATGGCGGTCGCATGATCGCGCATGGAATTTCCTGCCGACATCGCGCTGTTGCCCATCGAGCGTGCACCGTCCCTCACGGAACTCCCCGTCCTCGAGGCGGAGGAGGCAACTCGGCCCCAGGCTCGGGCAGCCCAGCCGGACGCTTCGTCGAAGAGCTTGCCGGCCTCGTCGCGGACGTCATGGATCTGCCGGCCCGTGGCATCGGCAAAGCCGCGGTAAGTCTTGCCGGTGGAGTCCATGAAATGTCCCGCGCGGCGTCCTGATTCATCGGTCAGCGCCTTGAAACGGCTACCGCCTTCGTCAGTGAAGTGGCTATAGCGGGAGGTGCCCTCCATCTGCACGGGGCCCACCCGCCGTATCGAACCCCTGACCGGCGCCAGCGGATAATCGGGCTCCTCGTCATGGGCCATCGAGGCGGACGCACCGGTGGATCGGCTCGCGCCGCCGGGATTGGCCATCAGCCAGGCCATGCCGATTCCCATCAGGGCGACCGGGACCGGATTGGTCTTCATGGCATTGCCGAGATTGGCGACGTATTCGCCGCCTCCGCTCGCCCTGGCATAAGCCAGCGCCTCGTCAAGAAGTTGCCCGGGCGACATCTTCGCCTGTATGGCATCGATGCGGTCCTCGATGCGGCGACGATCCTGTTCGATTTCCCGTTCGAGCGCTTCGGCTCGTGTGTTGTCGGACATTGCCATTACACGCGCTCCTTGATGATCTGGGCATCCCGGCGCAGCGACGTCGAGGTGCGGTCGAGCTTGAGGTTCTCGCCGCGCAGCGCCGAGAGGCCCCGATGGATCATGCCCCAGGCAAGCAGCGCGACGACCACGCCGACGATGACGGAGGCAAGCGCGTCGGCGCTCGGTTCCTGCATGCCCTGGGCGATGAAGAAGGCGGCGAGCCCGTTGACGAGCGCCGCAAGCAGAACGCCGACTGCCGCAACGGCGAAGACAAGGCCGGCCGCAAAGGCTTCTACGCCGGTCAGGGCGCTTGACATCTTCTCCGATGCTTCCGTCTTGGCGAGGTCGATCTCCTTGCGGAACAGGCCGGTGATGTCGGAGACGAGCCCGCCCAGGAGTTCCGATAACGGGCGATTGTCCATCTGATTAGCCATTGTGGCGGCCCTCCGGGGTGTAGGACGTCGCGTAGCCGGCGCCTGTGGCAGGGCTGACGGGCGAAGTCGCGGTTGACGTTGTGCCGCCCGCGCCGCCTGCGGAGAGGGAGCTTGCCGAAGAGCGTGTCAGGTCGCCGGTGGCGGAGGATCCCGCCTGGGGCCGATCTGCCGATGCGGTGAGGAAGCGGCTTGCGGCGAAACCGGCAAGTGCGGCGATCCCCAGGAAGGCAGCCGGCTGCCTTCGTCCGTAGTCCTCCGCCATGGCGGCGATTTCGCCCATGTCCTTGCCTCTCAGGTCGCCGGCGAAACGCTGGATGCTGCTGCCGATCTGCCTGGCGTAGCGGCCGACTTCCGGCTGGTCGCCCTGCGCAAGTTCATCGCCGACCTTCTGCATGGCGGTGGCGAGACCTCCGAGCCGTTCGGCGGCATAGGTCTTCTGGCCTTCCGCGGCCTCCTTCGCGCGTTCGGTCGCATGGCTCAGCTCACCCTGTGCCATGGACTTCGCCGCCTGCCAGTCTTCGCTCGCCTTCTCCTTCAGGCTGCCGCCGGCTGCCGGGGTCGAGACTGTGGATTGTGCCGTTCCGGATGCGGTGCGCCGCGTTTCCGGCGCATGGGCTTCCCGTGCCGGATTTCCTCCGGCGGTGTAGGTGGAGCCGGGCTGATAGCCGCTTCCTCGGCTTGGATCCTGTTCGCTCATGAAACTCTCCCATAGGTCTCGGTCGGATCGGCACGATTGTCGTGCGAGGTAATCAGCGGACGGAACCGCGGGCGGCCCGCAATGTTCCCGTATCGCGGCATTTCCCGACGAAATGGGTACTCGGGGATGTCTGATCACGAACGCGTCAGGCGATGCCGGGTCCCCGAATCCGGGCCTGCGGATTAAGATTGGATTCAGTCTTTCCCGGTAAGGTTCCGTTAGCTTTCCACGGCCGCATGCGTTCGGTCGGACGAATGGCCTCGGTTCTTGTTCTGCGTACGGGTTCTCATGCGTCTTTCGGTTCTGCCAGCTTTTCTCCTCGCCGGCCTTGTTCTTTCCGGCTGCACCTCCAGGTCCGGACCCGAAACCCGGAC
>JAEWKX010000080.1 GCA_023393575.1 Pseudomonadota bacterium | reverse complement strand
GCCGGAGGTAGGATCTGGACGACGCGGACGGGATATCCCGAGGCAATGTCGACGGTCCGGTCGGTCGACCCGCTGTCGGCGACGATGACCTCGCCTGCCGTCGACGGCAACGCCGCCAGTGCCGCCTCTATCGTCTGCGCTATCCGTTTCTCTTCGTTCAGCGTCTTGATGATGATGGAGACGTTCAACGGGACCTCTCACCGGTTCGATGATCGAGAACGGATCGGTAAACCTCGGCGGTCGTTCTCCCGATCGACGACCAAGTGTAGTTCCTTTCGACATAACGAATGCGCGATAGCGCCCGAGGCTCCTCGAACGGCTCCGCCAGCTTGCGCCGCAGTGCTGCGGTGAGAGCGCCGATGTCTCCGGCGGGGAAATAATCTTCCGGGGGGAGCTCGACCTCGTGATTTGCGGGAATGTCGCTTGCCAGGACCGGGAGCCCATAGCTCAGGGCTTCGAGCAGGGAGATGGGCATGCCTTCATGCAGGGAAGGAAGAACGAAGAGCCCGGCTTGTGAATACAGTGCTGCGAGGGCTTCACCGCCTTGAAAGCCGGTCATAACGACGCCCGGAACCGCGCTGGCGAATGCCTGCACCTCTTGAAGATAGCGGCTTCGATGATCCGCATCGCCGACGATGACGAGCTTCCAACCCGCCGACGAAACTCGTGCGAAGGCCGCGATCAGGTCCATTTGTCGCTTTTCCGGCACGATCCGGGCGACCATCACGATGTACCGGCGCCGCTCGAGGCCGAAGCAGTCCAGCACGTCCGACATGACCGTCGCGGGGCGTACCGGAACGCCGTTGGGAACATGCGTGAGGTCGCGGGCGTAGCGACGTTTCATGCTTGCCTTAACGTCGCGCGACACTGCAATGGCGGCATTCGAGGTCTTGATAGCCAGCCGCTCGCCGAGCCGCAAAATTCTCTTCGCAACGGGACCCCATTTCTCGCGGTCGTAATCATAGCCGTGGTGGGTGGTGACGACCTTCAAGCCGAAGAGGCGGGCGAGAGGCACGAAAAGACCCGGCCCCACGGCGTGAATATGCAGGATATCCGGCCTTTTGACGGCCGCGTAGAAAACGCCGGCCAACGTATGGACAAACGCTTCCAGCATCATCGACCGCGGTGCCCAGAGCGGTGTGACGACGATGCTCTTCCAGACGGATTCCGCTTTCGATTTCACGTAGGGACGCCGGCTGATCACTTCAACGTTCCAGCCCCCGCGGGTGAGTTCCTGGGCGAGCATCTCCACGTGGCGTTCAACTCCACCCTGGATATCGGGAACCCCCCGCAGGCCAAGCATCATGATGCGCCGGCCGACAGCGGCGGCGTTTTCAGGCCCCTCTGACGCAAAGAACCCTTCCGAAGCGGAGACCGGTGCAAGGCTGGGCGCTCCTGCCAGTACCTTGCGAAGCACTCCGCCTTCTTTTCTCTCTCCGTACGATCCCGTTGCATCGTCGCGGAGGGGATGCAACGAGCCATCGAGCGGGGGCGGCACGAGCGCGCGGCGCGCGGCCTGCGGATGCTTCTCCGCCGCCTCCAGATGGAGATTCTTGTCGCTCATGGTATCCGGTCCAGAAATCATTTCCGGTGCCGTTCTACCGTCCGCACATTCCTGTTCCGCAAATCCGGACGATAAAATTCTAACGATCCTGTGCCTGTTTGGCACGGGTGAGGAAAATAAACGCCTTCGTGCTGTCTTATTTCGAAAGTGCCGGGCTCTTCAGCGCGACCGCCGGCGAAACTTGGCGGTAGAGCGCCAGCATCCGGTCGCGATAGGACGCGCGGGAGAAGTCACGGGAAACCCATTCCCGTCCGGCGGCTCCCATCTGCCGTCGCTGCGCTGGGCCGATATCCGCCAGTTGCGAAAGCGCGGCGGCCAGCGCGTCGACGGAAGCTGCGGGCGACGTCAGCCCGGTTTCGCCGGCCTTGATCATCTCGGGGATGCCGCCGATGTCACTGCCTATGACAGGTCTGGCGAGAGCGTAAGCCTCGAGAATGCTGATCGGCGCGTTCTCGTACCATTCCGACGGCAGGACCAGAGCGCGAGACTGGCCGATCAGCCGATGCAGCGCCTCACCCGCCACGAACCCTGCAAAGGTGACATCAGCCTGGATTTCGCCCGCCAGTTTGCGCAGTGACGCCTCCTCAGGGCCGGTTCCTGCGATGACGACCTTCTGCTTTGCCTGAGCTGCTGCCCGGATCAGCGTGGATATGCCCTTTTCGGGCGCCAGCCGCCCGGCAAAGGCGAAGTAGTCTCCTTCCTCCCAGTTGGTCTCGAAGATATCCACATCGACGAAGTTGGGGATGTAGGCCAAGTGTTCCGCCTCCCATCCCCATTCCGCGAGCTTGTTCCGGTAGAAGCGACTAGGCACGACGATGCGATCGATCTTCGTCCGGTACGTGCCGAGCAGGCGATGCAGGGCAGTCTCCGCATAGACGACCGTGCTCAGGGGAAGAGATCCCTTGATGCAGCGGTGAAGGACGACGTTATGAATTCTTCCTCCCTTGCATTTTTCGCATATCCGCCCGTCGCGCAGCATCTTGTATGACGGGCAGGCGATCTTGAGGTCGTGGGCCGTCATCACCGTCGGAATGCCGGCATCCTTCAGGGTCGAGAAGACCGCGGGAGAAAGATGGTGGTAGACGTTGTGCGCATGGGCGATATCCGGTCGGGCCTTGGCGAGCAGGCGGCCGAGGTTGGCCTGTGCCTCAAGGGAATAGATGACCTTGGAGGCCTGAACGGCTTTCGCCAACCCTCTGACCGGTTGGCCATACTCGATCTCGGATACGAAATATTCGGACCAGGGAGACGGCAGGTTCTGCTCGTGCCGCATCGCGAATGGTACGACATCCCAGCCGATCTCCTCGAAGAGGGATGCGTGATCGAGGAAGACGGCCTCCGCGCCGCCTCGGCGATAGAAGTAGTTGTTGATGTTCAACAAGCGAGGAGACGGATAGTTGCCGGAATGCAGGTTCATCGGTCCTGTTCCCAGCCAAGCCGCCGGGTTGCTTCGGCAACGGTAATGACTGCGCAGCCGGACTTGACCGCATGGCCGACGAGGTGATCGAAGCTCGCGGGGGTGCATCCATACGCAGTCGGTTCCTCCGCGATGTCGTGGGTAAAGAAGATAAGCCAGCCGGGATTTTCCCTCACGTCATCGATCCAGCCCGTCAACCGGGCGGCATGATCTTCCGGCTGGCGGATCTCCACCGATTTCAGCATCCAGGGATCGACATCTCCCCGGTTCACCGTTTCGCCGGCGCCGCGGCAAGTAGCATATCGTTTTTTCAGGATTCGCCGCGCCGCCGGCCATGCGGCGTTGTAAGGAAAGGCGAAATTCTCGGGGCGCTCGATTCCCGACTGTTCCAGATAGCGGTCATTGCGGTCGAGATCGTCGGACAGGGAACGGCCGTAGCTGCGGACGCTGCGATGCGCATATGTGTGACAGCCTATCTCGTGCCCCCGTTCGAAAAGCTCGCGACATCCTGCAGAAGAGATCAGCCTGCGATCGGGCTCCACCCGATCGGCCAGGCCGCCTGCGATGTAGAAGGTACCTCGTGCGCCGTACTTCTCGAGGATCGCCGCGCCATTCGCCAGCGCCGTGTCCGGAACATCGTCGAAGGTGAACGACACGAGCGGCACCGATGTCGCCACCGATCGCGTTCGTGACGCCATCGTCCAGATCATCCGGTTGCCGAGGCGGTCGATGAACCGGTTGGCCCATGGGACAAGGTCAGTCATGCTCGGTTCCTCGCGCGCGGGCGCTGTGGATCTGCTGCGCATCGGCTTCGTACTGGATGCCGAAAAGTGCGATGCCGAACATGAACCAGGTGAGATTGTAGCCGCTGGCGCTCTCGAAGAAGAAGCTCTCGAGGCTCGCGCTGAAGACCAGATAGAGCCAGATCCGCAGATAGAGCCGGGCGGCGTGGCTGACATGACTGCTTCGGTCGATCCTCCGGAAGGCATGGACCGGCGTGACCAGAAACCAGAGAAGCGCAAGGAGAAGCCCCGGAATTCCGGTGGTTAGCAGGATTTCGACATAACCGTTGTGGCTGTGGGCGGCGGTGACCGCCCAGGTTTCGATCCCGCTTCCGCCGTAGACCAGTTCCTGGGTTCTCCAGAAGGACTTGAGTCCGTAGCCGGTAAGAGGAAATTCCGAGATGGCATTCATGGCGAGCCGCCAGATGTCGGTGCGGTTGGTGAATGTCGCATCGATACCGAGGGACTCGATCAACTCGGTCAGTGAGGGGGAAACGGCGGCCCCCACGGCAAACACGTTGAGGATCAGAACGCCGCCGATGACGAGCGGAATGCGCAACATCGGAACGCGTTCGAAGATCCATGCCAGCATCAGGATGGCCGGAAGCATTGCCGATGCTGTCTTGCCGCCCGTATGCAGCAGGAACCATACGGCGCCGGCCAGCAACAGCAGGCCGACGGGCCGTGACCAGGCGTTCATCACGAAGAGGGCGCAGAAGGCGACCAGAACCATGGCCGCGGCCGCGTTGTTCTTGTGTGGGAAATAGCCGCGCCACAGGCCGGCGTGCACAGGC
>JAEWKX010000025.1 GCA_023393575.1 Pseudomonadota bacterium | reverse complement strand
GTCTATCTCGACCAGTTGAACCGTTTTGTCTGGCGTTCCGGCTTCATCATGAAGCCGATCTTCAGCGCCGCGAAAAGCGTGGAAAGAAACCGTGTCATCTTCGCCGAGGGCGAGGACGAGCGCGTGCTGCGTGCCGCGCAGGTGCTGCTGGAGGACAAGACCGCCCGGCCCATCCTCATCGGTCGTCCGAGCGTCATCGAGACGCGCCTGAAGCGATTCGGCATCCGCATCCGACCGAACGTCGATTTCGAGGTGGTAAATCCCGAGGACGATCCACGCTACCGCGACTATGTCGACGACTATTTCGCGCTGGTCGGTCGCGCCGGCGTCAACCCGGAAGCCGCCCGAACGGTGGTCCGTACGAACACGACTGTCATCGGCGCGCTGGCGGTCCGCCGCGGCGAGGCGGACGCGCTCATCTGCGGCGTGGAAGGCCGCTACGACAAGCATCTGCGCGACGTCAACCAGATCATCGGCAAGCGCGCCGGCGTGCACGCCTTTTCCGGCATGAGCCTGCTGATCTCCCAGCGCGGCGCGATCTTCTTCACGGATACCTTCGTGACCTACAATCCTTCAGCGGCCGAGATCGCCGAAATGACGATCCTCGCCGCACAGGAAATCCGTCGCTTCGGCATCACGCCGAAGGCCGCATTGATCAGCCATTCCAACTTCGGCTCACGCAATTCCGAAAGTGCGGCCAAGATGCGCGAGGCCCTGGCGCTCCTTCGCCGGCAGGCGCCGGAACTCGAAGTCGATGGCGAAATGCAGGGCGGATCGGCGCTGTCGGAACCGCTACGCAGGAGAGCGATGCCGGACAGCACCCTCACGGGCGAAGCCAATCTTCTGGTCTTCCCCAACCTGGATGCTGCCAACATATCGCTGGGGCTCGTCCGCACGATGATGGACGCCCTGCATGTCGGCCCCATCCTGCTCGGAGCGGCCATGCCGGTCCATATCCTCTCCACCTCGGTCACCTCGCGCGGCGTCGTCAACATGGCCGCTCTTGCGGTGGTCGAAGCGTCGCAGGAATGATCCTCCGTCTGTTATGATAATCTCAACCGGCGGCGCCGATGATCGCCGGCAGAGATTGCATCGACAGGAGGAAAACATGTTCCTTCGCCTCGCCGTGGCGGCTGCCGGCCTTGTTCTTCCCTTCGCGGCGGTGGCGGAAAGCCCGGATATCTGCCGAAGCCTCCAGCGCAGGCTGGCGATGCTGCCGCAGGTCATCGGCAGCACGGCGGAAGTGCGCAGGCATGCCGAGGCGATTCGCTATCACGACGACGAGATCCGCCACCTGCGCACGCAGATGCGCCGCGCCCGCTGCGGTGCCGGCAGCATCGTCACCTTCGGACAACGGAACGACCCCTGCGCGGATATGGGGCAGGCACTGCGTGAACTGGAGCAGGTCCGGGACGGGATTGCCGCCCGGCAATCGGCCGCCCGGCAGATCCTGCGTCCGAATGGCGAGCGCAACGCGATCCTGGCCGCCCTGGATGCGAACGACTGCCGAGCGGATACCACCGCAGAGCCGCTTCCCGCCGCGGTTGAGCCGGTCACCCGCCCGCAGGACGGCCCGGAGGAACGGCCCTATTCCGGGATCACCGTCCTCTCTCCGAAGATAGAACCGCCGCCGCCCGTCGCGGCTCCCCCTCCGCCGCCCGAGCGGCCCTACGATCCGTCGAAGACGGTCCGCACCGTCGGCCCCGTCTTTCTTACCGACGCCACATCGATCGACCTCGCGAATCCCGCGGGGGGCGGCGCGCAACCTCGGCAGTGACGTCAGCGGTCGCCCCAACGGTCGCGATACACCAGTTCCTCCAGCGGCAACCGCTGCCGCCAGCCCTTGATCGCGAGTTCCGGCTCGCGATAGAGCTGATCCACGTAGCCCAGGCAGAGCCAGGCAACGATTTCGACCCGCTCCGGGATGTCGAGCAGCGTACGGATGTCCTCGTCCCGGAAGATGCTCACCCAGCCTAAGCCGACGCCTTCCGCCCGGGCTGCAAGCCAGAGGTTCTGGATCGCGCAGACGGTCGAGTAGACGTCCGTGCGTGGATTGTGGGTACGCCCGAGCACCACCGGCCCGGCCCGGTCCGGATCGCAGGTGACGCAGATCGATACGGGCGCCTTGCGGATACCCTCGAGCTTCAGGCTGCGGTAGGCGGCCTGCCGCTCCTGCGGGAACAACGCCGCCGCTTCCTCGTTCGCCCGTGCGAACGCCTGCCATGCCTCTCCCCGTACCGTCTCGTCCCGGACGACGATGAAGTTCCAGGGCTGCATGAACCCGACCGATGGAGCGGCATGCGCCGCTGCGAGCAACCTCTGCAGAACCGGCTCGGGCACGGGGTCGGGCAAAAACTGGTCGCGCACGTCGCGGCGCGTCTCGATCGCCCGGTAGACCGCGGCACGTTCGTCGTCCGAGAAGGCGCCGGCATCGACCAGCGTATGGGAGAAGGCATCGCCTTGCATCGTCAAGTCCCCAACAATGCTGCCGCACCCGTGGCTATCCGCGAGCACGTCGGAAACCGCAGCCACCGTCCGCGCGGCCCGGTCTATCCCGTCAGGCCGGTCTTCTGACTTGGCTTCTCTCGTCCGCAGCGGCCTTCCCGGATGAGATCCGGTGGCCATGCGTTGCGGCGGACGTCCACCTTACAGCGTTGGGCACGTTCCGGCACTTCACCGGATTCCCGATTCTCCGGCCTTTCGGCCGGCACCTGACGAGACCTGTATGACCGACGCCGCCGCCAAAAGGCAAGCCCCTTGGCGGCCCGCCCTTGAACCGCCTACCGGTCCCGGAAGCGGTTGGTGATCGGATAACGCCGGTCGCGCCCGAAATTCTTCCTGGTGATCTTCACGCCCGGCGCCGACTGCCTGCGCTTGTATTCCGCCAGGTAGAGCAGATGCTCGACTCGATGGACGGTCGCCACGTCATGACCGCGCGCGACGATCTCCTCGACCGACATCTCCTGTTCCACCAGGCATTCCAGGATCTCGTCGAGCACCGGATAGGGCGGAAGCGAATCCTGATCGGTCTGGTTCGGCCGCAGTTCCGCCGAAGGCGCCTTTGCGATGATGTTCTTCGGGATCACCTCCCCGCCCGGTCCCAGCGCATTGGGCGGCAGGTGCCTGTTGCGCCAGTCGGCGATCGCATAGACCTGCATCTTGTAGAGGTCCTTGATCGGGTTGAAGC
>JAEWKX010000417.1 GCA_023393575.1 Pseudomonadota bacterium | reverse complement strand
GTGCAGTGGTCGGCGGCGGGCTGGAGCTTGCCGCCGCGACCCATGTCCGGGTTGCCGAACGTTCGGCCTTCTTCGCACTGCCGGAAGGGCAGCGCGGCATTTTCGTCGGTGGAGGAGGCTCTGTCCGGGTAGCGCGGCTCGCAGGCGCTGCCCGGATGACCGACATGATGCTCACCGGGCGTGTCGCCACGGCCGAGGAAGCCGAGCGGTGGAACCTCGTCCAATACGTGGTGGAGACCGGAACGGCACGCACGAAGGCGCATGAACTCGCCCGGATTGCAGCCAGCAATGCGCCGATCTCCAACTACGCGGTCATTAACGCGCTTCCACGGATTCAGGATATGGCGAAGGAAGACGGGTTGTTCGTCGAATCCTTCATTGCCTCTTTCACAGCAACCAGCCCCGAAGCGGAGGAAAGGCTGCGCGCGTTCCTGGAGAAGCGTGCGGCCCGTGTGAAGGCGCCCGGCACCGCGGGAGGTAGATGAGATGGACGTTTCCACCCGTCGCATCGACAAGGTCGACGTCGGCAAGCTTGCCGGCTCTCTCGGCTTCCTGCTGCGACTGGCGCAGCTTCAGGCCTTTGAAGATTTCTTTTCGGAAAATGGCCCACGAGGACTGAAGCCGGGAGAGTTCTCGGTCCTGTGGGTCATCGACAGGAACCCGGGCATCCGGCAGAGCGTCCTTGGCCAGCGCCTGATGATCAAGCGCGCCCACATGACGAAACTGATCAGGGCGCTCGAAGATCTGGGCCTGGTGTCGCGTCGCACGCCGGATTCGGATCGGCGGGCGGTGGAACTGACACTGACGGCGAGCGGGCGCAAGGCGGTGGCAGCATCCGGCCCCGAGTTCTTCGGTTACGAGGAAACCACCGGCGGGTCGCTTAGTGCAACAGAAAGGTCGCAACTGATCTCCCTTCTGCAGAGGTATGTCGGACTGGACGAGGGCGCACGTGATGAACCTCGATGAATTGATTGCCATCGACATCCACACGCATGCGGAGGAGCCCTGCTGCGGGCCGCGCGACGACGGCTACGACGAGTTCCAGGGCGGCATGGCCCGCTATTTCAAGAACCCGGCCGGTGCCAAGGGCATGCTGCCCACCATCGAGGAAACCGCAAGCTACTATCGCGAACGCCGGATCGGCTGCGTCATCTTTCCGGTGGACTCCGAACGCGAGACCGGCTTCCGCCGCTACGAGAACGAGGAAGTCGCCCAGATCGCCGCTGAAAATTCAGACATCATGATCCCTTTTGCCTCGATCGATCCTGCGAAAGGAAGGCTGGGAGCCCGTGAAGCGCGGCGACTGGTGCGAGAATTCGGCGTCAGGGGGTTCAAGTTCCACCCGACCATGCAGGCTTTCTATCCCAATGACCGCAGCGCTTATCCGCTGTTTGAAGCGATTGCGGAGGAAGGCGCCATCACGCTCTTCCACACGGGCCAGACAGGGGTCGGGGCCGGCATGCGCGGCGGCATGAACATGCGCCTCAAATATTCCAACCCCATCTATCTCGACGATGTGGCTGCCGATTTCCCTGACATGCCGATCATCCTCGCGCATCCCTCCTTCCCTTGGCAGGAAGAAGCGCTTTCCGTCGCGACCCACAAGCCGAACGTCTACATCGACATGTCCGGCTGGTCGCCGAAATACTTTCCGTCGATCCTGGTGCGCTACGCCAATACGATTCTGAAGCACAAGATGCTGTTCGGTTCCGACTGGCCCGCCATCACGCCGGACCGATGGCTCGCGGATTTTGAGACGATCGACATCCGGGAGGAAGTCCGCCCGCTGATCCTCAAGGAGAACGCCCGCAAACTACTGAATTTATAGAATGCCATCCGCAACATGTTCTGAACTGGGAGGAAATGAACATGAGACGCATGCTAGCATTTATCACGGGGATGGCGGCGCTGGCCGCAACCACAGCAGACGCACGAGAACTTCGCATCGCACCCGGCGCCCCACCGGCCCATCCATCCCACAGCCATCTCTATTCAAAGCTTGCCGAGCTTCTTCCGGAAGTCTCCGGAGGCAATCTCACCGCCCAGATTCTTGGCCCCGAGGTCGTGGGGCTCGGCCAGATGAAGGACGGCCTGCAGAGCCAGCTTGTTGAGATCGGCAACCTGTTGCCGCTCTATTTCCCGGCGGACCTGCCCAATATGTCGCTCGCGGGCGAACTTGCCCTCTCCGGTCGCGAGCCGCACGCGATGGCGGCGGCGATGACGGAATACATGGTGACCTGCGAATCCTGCCAGGAGGAGTTGAAGAAGTTCGGCGTCACCTATCTCGGCTCCGGATCCTCCGACGTCTACGCGCTTCTCACCAACAAGCCGGTACGAACCGCTGAGGACGTAAAGGGCCTCAGGCTGCGCAGCGGCGGCGCTCCGTTTTCGAGATGGGCGGAACAATTCGGCGCAGTTCCCGCCAATATCGGTGTCGGAGAAACCTTCGAATCCATGTCGCAGGGGGTCATCGATGGCTCGATGGCCTCGATCGGCGACCTCTTGTCCTTCCGCCTGGTCGAACTGGTCAAGAACATCACTTTCGTTCCTCTCGGTACCTATCATGCGACCTCGGATTTCACGGTCGCCAGCACGACGTGGGAAAGCCTGTCTCCCGAAGAGCGCAAGCAGCTTGCGACCGCCGCCAACCAGGCCAATGTCACCTTCACCCAGAGATGGGGCTACGAGATCGCCGCGGAAGCCAAGGCCGCGGCCGAGAAGGCGGGTATCCAGTTCGTGGAGCCCGATCCGGACTTCGTGAAGGCGGTCGAGGCCTTTGCGGAAGCGGACAAGGAGACGGCGGCGAAGGTTACCGAGGAGCGGTTCGGCTTCACCGATTCAACAGAGCGCGTGGCACGTTTCTCGGAGCTCGTAGCCAAATGGACGGGCATCGTGAAGGACGCGGGTGGCGATCCTGAAGCCATCACCAGGCGCCTGGACGAGGAAGTCTGGAGCAAGGTCGATTTCGCCACCTACGGAACGTAGCAACGGATCTGCGGAGCTTTGCTCCGCAGATAGCCTTCCCATCCCCACATCATCCTGCTGGTATCGACCATGCCTTTCCTTTCGCGTCTCGCCGACAAGCTCTCCCAGGGGCTCGCCTTTCTGGGCGCCGTCGGCGTTCTTGCAATGATGGTCCATGTCTGCGCCGACGTCCTGTCGCGCACGCTCACGGGGGCTTCCCTGCCTGCTACGGTAGAGATTGTATCCTACTACTACATGGTCCTCGTCGCCTTCCTGCCGCTCGC
>JAEWKX010000407.1 GCA_023393575.1 Pseudomonadota bacterium | reverse complement strand
GTCCAACAAGCTGTGGTGGGCGATGTGCGAAGCCGTGGGAGCCGCGCACTTTCTCAACGAACACCTGCCCGCCGCCGATTTCTACGAAGACAGCTACCGGCTGGTCTGGAGCACCATCGCCAACCGGTTCATCGATCACAAGAACGGCGGCTGGCATGAGGAGCTGACGGAGGACCTCGTGCCGGCGCATAGCCTCTTTCCCGGAAAGGGCGACATCTATCACGCGCTGCAGGCCTGCCTCATCCCGCTCTTCCCGGCAACGGGAAGCTTGACCCGTGTGATTCAGGAGGCGGGCAGCCGCATCTGAACTCCCGCCTGCCCGAGCCACCTCAAGATGATGAGGCGCCATCGGGTCGCGGCGTCACCATCGCGCTGATGCGGCTCGCCAGGACGTCATAGTCATAGGGTTTGGTGATCAGGGCCGCCTGCTCAAGCTCCTCCGAGCCTGGCACGCTGCGATCACCCGTGGCGAAGATCACCGGCAAGGTCGGCAGCGTTTCTCTCAGCTTCAGTGTCAGTTGCAACCCGCTCATATCCGGCAAATGCACATCCGCGACGAGGATGTCGATCGGATGGCTTTCGGCGGCCGAAAGTGCCTCCATCGCCGTGCCGGCCTCCACCACGTTCATCCCCGCGTCCTGCAGGAAGTCCGCCGTCGATATGCGGATCAGCGCTTCATCCTCGCACAGGAGCACCGTGATCGGCAGGGATCGCTCCTGCCTGTCCTGGGTACCGGCCGGCATCGCTGGTCCGATGCCACCGTCCTGTTTTCCCCGCTCCAATTCGATCGCCTGTCGGATCTTCCGGGCCAGCGCCTCACGGGTATAGGGCTTGCTGAGGAGGTTTACCCCCGGATCGAGCCGACCGCCGTGGACGATCGAGTTCTCCGTATACCCGGATGTGAAGAGCACGCCCAGCATCGGAAGCCGTTCCGTTGCCTTGCGCGCAAGGTCACGGCTCTTCAGGCGGCCGGGCATGACCACATCGGTGAAGAGAAGGTCGATCGGTGCGCCGCTTTCGATGATCGCAAGCGCGCTGTCTGCATCCTTCGCCTTGAGGACCTTGTAGCCCAGCTCCGTCAGAAGCGCGACGGTCACTTCCCGCACCGCCTCGTCATCCTCGACGACCAGCACCGTCTCGGACCCACCGGTGACCGGCCCCGCAAGTGCGTCGGTCACGACGTCTTCCGCCTCGAGGGAGCGGGGCAGGTAGATGCGGACCGTCGTGCCGTTGCCCGGCTCGCTGTAGATCTTGATATGGCCACCCGACTGCTTGACGAAGCCGTAGACCATTGAGAGGCCGAGCCCGGTACCCTTGCCATCAGGCTTGGTGGTGAAGAACGGATCGAAGACCTTCTCCAGGATGTCGACCGTCATCCCGCAACCGGTATCGCTGACGGCGAGCATGACGTACTGACCGGCCTTCACGTCATAGGCATTGCGCGCATATTCGTCGTCCAGGAAGGCATTGCCCAACTCGATCGTCAGCTTGCCCTGCCCGTCCATGGCATCACGGGCGTTGATCGCCAGATTGAGCAGCGCGTTCTCGACATTGCTCGGATCGACCAGGGTGTTCCACAACCCTCCGCCGACGATGGTGTCGATCTCGATCGCCTCGCCCAGGCTGCGTCGCAGCAGGTGGTCCATTTCGCGGATCAGGCGACTGAGATTGATGACCTTGGGCTCCAGCGGCTGCCGACGGCCGAAGGAGAGGAGCTGCGAGGCGAGCCGGGCGCCGCGCGCGGCCCCGGCAAGCGCACTGCTTACCCGCCGCTCGGCAGCCTCGTTGCCGGAGATGTCACGGCCGAGAAGCTGCAGGTTACCTGTGATAACCTGCAGGAGGTTGTTGAAATCATGCGCGATGCCTCCGGCGAGGTTGCCGATCGCCTCCATCTTCTGGCTCTGTCGCAAGGCTTCCTGAGTTCGCTCCAGTTCCAGGGTGCGGGCCTCGACGGTCTGCTCCAGCGATTCAGCCAGATATTCGAGCTGCGACTCGGTCTTCTTCTGCTCCTCGATATCGGTATTCGTGGCGACCCAGAGAATAATGTCCCCATCGCTGTTCGTCAGCGGCACAGCACGACTGATGAACCACCGATAGCTTCCTTCGTGCCGCCGGAGCCGCATCTCAGCTTCGAAGAAGCGGCCGGTTCGTAGACAGTCCTGCCAATGCCGGCTCACGGCATCGGCATCGTCAGGATGGATCATCCCCGATCGCGTGGCCGCATCGAAGAAGATCTTGTCCAGGCCGCTGTAGCGATAGACCTGGTCATTGCACCATTCCACCTCCCCGTTAGGTTTGGCGGTCCACACCTGATTGGGAAGGGATTGGGCGAGCGTCCGGAAACGGCTTTCGCTCGCCTTGGCCATTTCCTGCGCCTGCCTCAGAGCGGTGACGTCATGACCCTGGACGAAGATGCCGGTAACACGACCGGTTGCATCGCGAATAGGCTGATAGACAAAATCAAGGTAGTGTTCCTCGGCGTCCTTGCCGTCGCCCCCTTCGAGGATGATCTTGGCCCCATTGGCGGCATAGGACACACCTGTCGCATAGACCTCGTCCAGCAACTCGTAGAAACCCTGTCCCGCTATATCCGGCAAGGCTCCCCGAACCGGCTTTCCGATCAGATCATCGCGCCCGACCAGTTCCCGGAATGCGCGATTGGCGATGGTAAAGATATGCTCCGGCTCCTGCAGGACCGCCATGAAGCCGGGCGCCTGCTCGAAGAGGTTGCGGAGATATTCGCGTTCCTCGCCGAGCACCTGGTTCTTTCCCTGAACGGCGTCGGCGCGGCGCAGCAGGTCCGTCTGCATCTTCCAGCTGTCTCCGCCACTTGCCTGGCGCAGATGCTGTAGCTCCGTGACATCCACCGTATGCTGAAGCACGAACGCAACCTCGCCAACCGCATTTTTTATCGGCGTATGCGTTGCACTCCAGTAGCGATTCTCCATAGTTCCGTCGGGAGCCGAGATCGGATATAGCAAAAGTGGCAGGTTATCGATCTCGCCGAGTTCGAAGACCTTCGCAAATGACTGCCGCAACAGCCGTCCCGACGGCGAATCCGGGTCGCTCGGAAAAACCTCGAACATCTTCTGGCCGAGGATATCGTTCTCCCGGCGCATGGTTGCGGCGAGATAGGCGCGGTTCATCCCGGCGATACGAAGGTCCCGGTCCAACAGGACGTACGGGTTCGGCGAGAGGTTGAACAACTGATTGATATCGATATCGGACAAACCTGCGCGGCGAAACATACCCATTCCCATGCAAAATACAGGAACCGGTTATAGACGTTCCCTTCGCTATGACAATTGCCATGTGGTCGGATGGAAAGCCTCCTTTTAGCAAGGGGAATAGTGTGAAGAACCAATCAAGGCGAAGCTACAATTCACGTGCAATGGCTTCGGCAAGAAAACCGTAGGTTCTCCTCGGCACCGTGTTATACTTCGAGGGCAGTGCAACTGCTGCAACTCCTGGGCGTTCGCTGGACGTCGCGGCCAATCCGGCCAGACCTGAGACATCATGGGAGGATGATATGCAGAACGTCATTTGGCAGAGACCGGTGAAAACCAGCGTCACCGCCGTTTCCAGCGCCTACGAGGCCCTGGATCTCCTGGACCACCGCTGGCCGAACATCAAAGGACCCAGGTTTGTAAAGGCGCGCTACGCGTGCCTGGCCGCGCTGGACGGTCGCGAGACTGCTGAAGTAGCGCGGGAAAAGTTCAAGGACGCCGTCGCCGAGGCGCAATTGATGTAGCCCGATCGGTCTGGAACAACGCAGGAGCCTTCTCGTTTAGCTCTCGAAGCCAAACGCAAGGCCCCTGCGATGAATACAATCCCGACGTTCAATGCTCCGGTCTCCCGTCTCGCCCAGTCGCCCAGGATCTATTACGCCCACCCGCTTCAGTTGAAGGGGTATGATGCCTGGGAAGAGATCTTCGAGCACGCGCAATCGCTTGGCTTCGACGCGGTTCTGACAGCGCCCCTGTTTCAGCGCGGCAGGAATTCAAGCGTCTTTGTCTCCCGAAGCTTCGATCGCCTGGAAGCTGCGCTCGGCCTTGGCGAGGATGTGGCCTCCTCGCTCGCGCGCCTTGCGTCGCTCGCCCGCAGATACCAGCTTCGTCTGATGCTCGATCTCGTCATCGACCGGGTCGCACAGGAGGACCACGGAGCCGATCGCATTGCCGCCGACCCGCGTGTTTCTCCAGCTTCGAACTGCAGCCACCCTCTCGATTTGTCGCCCAGCGATGCCACCTATCACTATCTCGAGGAATGGCGTCAGCGGATCGCTACGCTGGTCGATGCCGGCATTTCCGGCTTCCGCTGCCTCGGCATCGACCAGGTGCCTGAGGAAGCCTGGGCCTCCCTGATCAAGGCGGCCAGAACCCGTAAGACGGAGACGGCTTTCCTTGCATGGACGCCGGGCACCGGCTTCGACCGCCGACGGGGTCTTCGCAGCGCCGGCTTCGACGGCTGTTTCTCGTCCGTCGCCTGGTGGGATCTCCAGTCGGGATGGCTCCCCGAGGAGCATGAGGCTCAACGCGCCCTCGGGCATCAGGTCGCCTTTCCCGAACCTCCCTACGGCAAACGCCTCGCCCACGGGACCGAAAGCTGCGAGGTGCTCCAGCGCAAGGCGCTGCGTGCCTTGAAGCTAGCGGCCTATTTCGGAAGCGGCCTGATGGTGCCGATGGGCTTCGAGTTCGGCGCCTCGACGCCTCTCGACCAGATGCATGGGGACGGATTGGGGCTGGCAGGCCTGCGCGATCGGTCCTCCTTCGATCTTTGCGGCGATATCCGCGCCACGAACGAGATGCTGCGACAGGATCAGGAACGGTTCCGCCTGCGCCCGTTCACGCTCATCAGGGCCACCCATACCCCGGTCGTCGCTGTGGTCCAGCCAAATCACGAGGACATTCGCAGTTCCGACAAGCTGCGCGTGCTCCTGGTCAACCGCGATTTGCGGCAGACCGCGCCGCCCCCCCTCAACGCCGTCAACCAGCTCGCCTCCTCCTTCCTGCCGCTGACGGAGATCGACGGACAGTCCGGGCCGCGCCTGAAGCCCGGCGCGGTACGCATCCTCGAAGGGCGTGTCTCCGCGCCCATCCTGTCCACATCGCCGCTGCCGGCCCT
>JAEWKX010000399.1 GCA_023393575.1 Pseudomonadota bacterium | reverse complement strand
CCGAGCGTGATGACGAACATCTGGCCGATGCCGACGATGACGGAGAAGGCGGCGAACGTCAGCGCCGCCTGCGACAGGCCCACCGAACTTGCCCCGCCGGTGAACAGCACGGTGACGAGCCAGACGGCGGCGGTCGCCGCAAACGACCAGATCCAAGTCTTTCCGAAGAAGGTGCGGGCCCCACTCATCGGATCTTCTCCCGCTTTTCCAGCCGGTTCAGGAACAGGCGAAGCGCCAGCACTACGATCAGGATCACCCCCTGGGCGCCGATCTGCCAGTCGGGCGAGATACGCATGAAGGACAGGAAGGAACCGGCAAGTGTCAGCGTCAGCGCGCCGATGACCGCACCGATGGGAGAGACACGTCCACCGATGAACTCGCCTCCACCGAGGATGACCCCGGCAATCGACAGCAACGTGTAGCGAAGTGCGATATTGGCATCCGCCGACGTCGCCAGGCCTACGAGGGCAATGCCGGACAGGACGGCAAAGAAGCCGGCCAGGCCGTAGGCCGCCGCACGGATGCCCACCACGGACCAGCCGGCCCGCTCCACGGACCGCGCGTTGCCGCCGACCCCGCGGATCAGCACGCCCAGCGAGGAACGCATCACGAGCAGATGGGTCACAAACGCGATGACAACGCTGGCGACAATCGCGACGGGCACATAGGGGGGCTTCGAAGTCATCAGCCATCGCGCCCAGCCGGGCGCCTCTCCGCCCGGTGACGGCAGCATCAGCACTGCAAGCCCGCCCCAGACAAAGCTCATGCCGAGCGTTACCACGATAGAGGGAAGCTGCCGCACATGGATGACGATACCCATCATGGCATAGACCGCGACGGCTCCGATCAGGATGAGCACGCCGAGCGCCGGTGACGACTGCAGGAAGGTCGCCGTGACACAGGCTGTAAAACTGACAAAGGCACCCATCGACAGGTCGAGGTCGTTGACCGCCATGATAAGCATCTGGGCGATCGTCGCGAGCGCGATCGGCACCGCCAGGTTGAAGAGCAGGTTGAGCCCGGTATAGCTCATAGCCCGCGGCTGCATGTAGAAGACCGCTGCCAGCAGCACGGCAAGCGATGCAGCCGGGATGACCATGCGGATTGCGCCGGATGACAGCCTCATGCGGCGTCCCCTCCGGCGAACGAAGCCGCCAGCACATTGGATTCGGTGATCCCGTCTCCCACCAGTTCGGCCGTGATCGCGCCGTCGCGGAAGACATAGACGCGATCACAAAGTTGAATTTCGTCCATCTCGGTCGAATACCAGATGAAGGTGCGGCCTGCCGCCGCCTCGCTCCGCAGGATCTCGTAGACTTCCTGCTTCGTCCCCACGTCCACGCCACGCATCGGATCGTCCATCAAGACGATACGTGCCGTCGTCGCGAGAGCACGGGCAAACAGCACTTTCTGCTGATTTCCGCCTGAAAGCGACAGAATGGGATTGCCCATATCCGGGGTACGGATTTCGATCCGCTTCTTCCACGTATCGTTCAAATCTTCCTCACGGATGGGATCCACCATGGAGCGTGTCGAAAGCGCCTTGAGCGAGGAAATGCTGAGATTCCGGCGAATGCTCCACAGGGAGAAAGTCCCGTTCAGGCCGCGGTCTCCGGCCACGAAGGCCATCTTGGGCTCGCGCGCCGGCCACCAGTTGCTGTTGGCGGAAAGATAGAGATCGAGCAGGGCTTCGGTCTGCCCGTGGCCGCCAAGACCGGCAAGGCCGATGATCTCGCCGGCGAAGACCTGGAGTCCGAGCGGCGAGCCGTGTCGCGCCGGCATGGAAAGGATCGGCTCGCCGCCCTTCTCCCGTGCCGTCCGCTCAAAGCCTTGCTCGCGTACGACGCTACCCATGGTCTCGACCAGGCGCCGCGTGTCGAAATCGGTTGCCGGCCTGTCTGCGACCACCTTGCCGTCCTTCATGACGACGATACGGTCGCAGGTGGAAAGAATCTCGCCGAGGATATGAGAGATGAGAAGTACCGATCCCCCCGCCGCGACGAAGCGGCGCACATAGGCCATCAACTGAGCCGCGAGACCTGCATCGAGTGACGAGGTCGGTTCATCAAGGATCACGAGTTTCGGCCGGCCGGCGGTCGCTGCGAAACTGATGGCGATCTCCACCATCTGCCGTTCGGCGATGGAAAGGTCCTCCACCGTGCTGTCGCAGTCGATGCGGTGCCCGGGGAAGATCTCGTCCAGTTGTTGCGAGACAAGCGAAAGGCCCCTGCGCCGCCAGCCGACACCTTTCAGGTCACCGTGCATGACGCGTACGTTTTCCGTCACCGTCAGGTTCGGGCAGAGCGACAACTCCTGGAAGACGCACCGCACGCCGCTCGCACGCGCCGCGGCGATCCCGTGATGCCCTGCTACACCTCCATAGCTGACGCTGCCCTCCTGGGGATTGAGGCCGCCATTGATGACGTTGACGATGGTCGATTTGCCGGCACCGTTGTGGCCGACGAGCCCGACACATTCGCCGGCGCGGATCACCAGGTCGGCGCCGTCGAGCGCCTTGACCGCACCGAAGGCGACCTTGACGCCACGGGCGGCTACAACCTCATCTTTCAGCACTGCTTCATTCATGGAGACGCTGTCTTGCCTTGCGGTTCTGCGACAGGAAGCAC
>JAEWKX010000356.1 GCA_023393575.1 Pseudomonadota bacterium | reverse complement strand
CGCGCCTACAACAATGTCTGCCCGCCGGAATTGGCCTCCGACTTCATGCGCGGCTACAGCCTCGGCAAGCGCGTCCACGACCTGCGCTCGCGGGTCAATTCGCTGAACTCCAGTGTCAGTTCGAGCGAGAACGAAGCCGACCGGCTGTACGACGAGATGAAGAAGGCGGCCGACAAGGATCGCCGCGCCATCCGCGACCGGATCGACGACCTCGAGCGCGACAGGCGCCGGGCGCGCCGCGAGGCGGACGACCTGGGCTATGAGCTGAGCGAAGCCGAACGGGATCTCGCCTTCTTCCGGCAGAACCCGATGGCGCAGTTTTCGCCGGGCTATTGAACATGAGAGGGCCCCGGCGGCAACCGGAGCCCTTTCCTGTTCTGGCCCGTTCAGGACGACTTACTTCGAGGCGGCTTCGTAGCGCTCGAGCACGTAGTCCCAGTTGATCAGGTTGTCGACGAAGGCTTCCAGATATTTCGGACGCGCGTTGCGGTAGTCGATGTAGTAGGAGTGCTCCCACACGTCGACGCCGAGGATCGGGTCTGCGCCGTGGACCAGCGGGTTCTCGCCGTTCGGCGTCTTGGAGATCTCGAGCTTGCCGTTCTTCACCGAAAGCCAGGCCCAGCCGGAGCCGAACTGCGTAGTACCGGCGGCAACGAAATCGGACTTGAACTTGTCGTAGCCGCCGAGATCGCTGTCGATCGCCTGCTGAAGCTTGCCCGGCAGCTTGGTGCCGCCACCGTCCTTCTTCATCCAGTTCCAGAAGTGGATGTGGTTGTAGTGCTGGCCGGCATTGTTGAACAGCGTCTGGTGCGTGCCGTAGGACTTCTTGATCACCTCCTCCACGGAGAGATCGCCCATGCCGGCTTCCGACGCCAGCTTGTTGCCGGTATCGACATAGGCCTTGTGGTGCTTGTCATGGTGGTATTCGAGCGTTTCGGCCGACATGTAGGGCGACAGCGCGTCATAGGCATAGGGGAGTTCGGGAAGTACAAAGGCCATGATCTTACTCCTTTTCGGCAAACACCGTGAACAGCGTCGAGCCGGAACATAGGTTCCAAGCGGACGCGAGGCAACGGCCCGCTTGCCAAAAATCAGGTGGAACGAGGCAAAGACTTGCGGCACTCTCCGCTACAGAGAAACACACCCGCATCCCAACCGAAGCCAGCCATGCCGTACCGGATCACGCCCGCCACCGTCGCCCTCGTTCTCGCCGCCGGCAGCGCGTCCGCCGCCTCCGGCGAGGCCTGGGACGACTTCGCGAGGACGGTGGAGGAAAAATGCATCGCAGCAGCGACCGACGTGATCGAAAAAGCGCGTGCAGTGGTCGATCCCTTCGGCAGCGAGCGCTTCGGGCTGGCGATCGTCACCGGCAAGGCCAAGGGCGCGGACATCACGATCAGCCATATCTGCGTCATGGACAAGCAGGGCGGGACCGTGGAACTCGGGAGCGAGCTTTCGGCGGATCAGGTGCGCGTGTCCGCCGGCGACTGAGACATTTGCGGCGGAAATCACGCGGCGCTTGCGAAACAGCATTGCGTAACGGCATGGTGGCCGGCAACCTCATCGGAGACCGCATGACCGAACTCTTCAGCAGCGAACTCCTGATCTTCATCGCCATCGGTTTCGTCGCCCAGATCATCGACGGCGCGCTGGGGCTCGCCTTCGGCGTGCTCACCACGACGGTGCTGCTGTCGATCGGCATTCCCCCGGCGGCGGCCAGCGCCATGGTGCATGTGACGGAATGCTTCACCACCGCCGCCTCCGGCCTGTCGCATGCCTATCACCGCAATGTCGATTGGCGGCTCGTGGCGCGGCTGGCGCCGGCGGGCATGCTGGGCGGCGCGATCGGCGCCTATGTGCTTTCCAGCTTCGACGGATCGGTGATCGCACCGTTCATCTCGCTCTACCTGATCGGCATCGGCTGCTTCATCCTGTTCCGGGCCTTCCGGCCGCGATGGCCACGCGACGTGCGCGACTGGATCGTGCCCTATGTGGGCGGGCTCGGCGGCCTGCTCGATGCCATGGGCGGCGGCGGCTGGGGGCCGATCGTCACCAGCACCCTGCTCGGTCGCGGCCACGACCTGAAGAAGGTGATCGGCTCCACCAACCTGACTGAGTTTTCCGTGACGCTGGTGATCTCGCTGACCTTCGTCCTGGCGCTCGGCTGGTCGGAAATCTCGGCGGCCATCGGCCTCATCATCGGCGGCGTCATCGCCGCACCCTTCGGAGCGCTCATCCTGAAGCGCCTGCCGGTGAAACCGCTTATGATCGCGGTCTCGCTGATCATCATCGGCACGGCAGCCGCCAGGCTTCTCTAGGCCGTGCGGCGGAAGGCGAAGCGCTTGCCGACACGCCGCCCCTGCGGAAGACTGGTGAATTTGTCACCTCATCTTGCCAGTTAGTCACCTCTGTGTCACGCTTTGTCATAGCAATAGCTGACGAACGGAGGCGCAGGAACTGGAATGGCCGCTAAGCAGAAGCCAATGACCGCCGATGACTGGTTCATGCTGGAGTTTGAAATTCAAAGGGTGTTCGATGGTGCACCTGTGGATGACGAGCAGCTTTTTGCAGGCCGCTTATCAGAAGTTACGAAGATGCTTCGCACGGTTATGGAACGCGCCCGACATGTGGTTCTTTTTGGAGAGAGAGGCGTTGGCAAAACCTCGTTGTCTAATATCTTCTGGAAACGATATGGAAAGACGCTTCAGAGCTTCATGGTGGCGCGAGTTCAGTGTGGTCCGCAGGATAATTTCTCCTCAATTTGGATCCGCGCGCTTGAGGAATTAAAGGCAACTGGTGACGCTAAAGGCAAGTCGGAATATGTGCCTTTCGAAACCTACTATGATTCCATAACACCTTCCCAGGTTCGGAGAGAACTACAGAAGATAAACCCAAACGCTTTGCCCATCATCATTCTCGATGAATACGACAAAGTAGCCGATCGGGATGCCAAGATCCTTACAGCTAACCTTATCAAGGAGTTGTACGATTTTGCCGTTCATACAACGGTCATTCTCGTGGGAGTAGCAGAGAATATTTCTCAACTAGTCGAAGACCACGCATCTATCGGCAGAGCTATTGTAGATGTTCCTCTGGGAAGAATGTCCGAGAACGAACTGCGAGAGATCATTGAGCAGCGCTTGAAACAGACCGCGATGAGCTTCGATAGCGACGCAATCTGGACCATCGTGATACTTTCGCGAGGCTTACCGTTCTTCACGCAAACCCTTTCGAAACTGGCGGCGTTGCACGCCATTGAGAACCGGCGCCTCCGAGTGGAAAACAAAGACGTCGAGGCGGCAATGACTCGATTTGTAGATGACACAGCGGTAGCCTTTCGAGACGCATATCGAGCGGCAACGCGTACAAATCAGAAGAGCAATCTCGAAGAGTCACTGCTAGCATGCGCGCTGGCCCGCTGCGACGATGAGGGCTTTTTCAAGGCAACCGACTTGGTCGAACCGCTGAGCGCTATAATGAAAGATAGGCGTCGAATTGCGCATTTTGACAAGCACCTCCGGAGATTTAGCAGCGAAAGTGGTGGCAATATCTTAATGAAGCGTGGTGGAGAACGTCAGCAGATCTTCCGGTTCGCGGACCCAATGATGCAGCCCTATGTGGTCATTCGAGGGATACAGAGTGGAATGATCGATGAAAGCGCCAAGACGCTCCTTCTTCAAAAAGCACAAAGAGAGCTGGCTATCTGAGCCTACCTCTACGTTGCCGAGCATCGCCCTGCAACGTCGCCGCCTTCCTGCCCCTGCCAGCGGGTGATAAACGCTTCAACCTTGGCCTGCACTCTCGTCCCCTGCCCTGTTCGGGAGCATTCTTAATGCCGTGGGGACGAGACGCAAGACGGGAAGGCCTCAGGCCGCCTTCGACCGGGCCCAGTCCATGTAGAGATCCAGCGCCTTGCGGGCGACGGGGCCTTCCTGGAAGTCACGGTCGTCGAGCCTGGTCACCGGCACGATCTTCGAATAGTAGCCGGAGGTGAATATCTCGTCGGCATAGCGGAAGTCCTCGACCGTCAGCGTCACCTCGCGGACCTCGTAGCCCGCCTGGCGCAGGA
>JAEWKX010000344.1 GCA_023393575.1 Pseudomonadota bacterium | reverse complement strand
CCCCTGAAGAGATCTATCAGAAGCCCGCGACGCTGTTTGCCGCCGGGTTCATCGGGACGCCATCCATGAACTTTCTTCATCTGGAGGCATCCGATGGGATTGTCGGTGACGACTCCATCCGCCTTCCGGCATCGGTTCTGAGCAAGAACGGATCGGTCGTCGTCGGGATAAGGCCCGGTGCTTTCCGGTTGAGCGACCGAACAGGGGCGTTGAGCGGGCGTGTGGAACGCAACGAATTCCACGGCGAGACGCGTCTTGTGGCGATCCGAAATGGCAGGCATGAGATCAACGTTGCGCTACCTGCCTCCTCCACGGTTGGTGAGGGTGAAGTTGTACACCTGGATGTGTCGGTCGAGGATCTGCACCTCTTTGCGCCGGAAACCGGCAAAAGGATCATCGGTCAGCAAAGGGAAGGCAGGACAATCGCCTGAATTGCCAGGCTGCATCGGTCGTCGTGGATAGACGGTCGCAACTATATTCGAGTGAGGCCACCCTTCGCCCGGAGCGGCGTCCGACGGCGGTGTCGTGCCGATTGTGCTTCAGGTTCGATTTCGTTCCGCATTCTTTGCCTCGTAAAGCAGCCTGTCGGCTCGTTCATAAAGGACCGCAAGGCCTTCATCGCCAAGGAGAATCGTCACTCCCCAGGCTGGTATCGACGATACTGTCACGCGATCCGAGACCTCGTCTGCCGCCGGCCTTTATATGTCGCCGGCCGGCGCTATGCTTCATTCCCATCGGTGCGAACCTCTTCTGCCTAAGGGCCTGAAATCGACCGGCCCGGTAGGTTTGGTCGGGATCCTCGGAAGAAAGCTGCTGGAGTGAACGAATGGTATTGAAGCTCAAGAGAGTTTACGACCCAAGGGAAGAGGGTGACGGCAAACGTATTCTGGTTGATCGCCTTTGGCCGCGTGGCGTGAGCAAGAGCAAGGCGGGGGTCGATGTCTGGTTGAAGGAGGTGGCGCCCAGCTCCGGCCTTCGTCGTTGGTTCGGCCAGGATCCTGAGAAATGGGATGAATTCCGGCGTCGGTACAGGAAGGAGTTGGAAGGCAACACGATGGCCCTGGATGAACTGAGGGACGAGGTCGACAGTTCGGATGTGACACTTCTCTATGGCTCGAAGGACACGGAACACACCCATGCCCTCGTGCTCAAGGAACTGATTGAGAAGAGTTAGACTGTCTGCATCGTTGATCGTGAGGATCGCGCGCCATGGTAATCAGGCGCGGCGTTCAACATTCTTCTTCCCTTTTGAGTTTTGTCGCAGCGCCCGCGGGACGCGGTCCATGACCTCGCGACAATCGCGACCACTGCCGTCGATCATCCCGACGGCATGCGCTCGATAAGTAGACCGATTAACTCCATATTTGCGCCAGCGCAAAGATCACCGGTGCCGCGATTGATAGGCGTTCGCAACTGCTGGCCGCTGCGGACTGCAGCGCCCACAGGTTCCGAAAGTATTCGAAAAGGATCTCGCCATGAATTCGCATCGGTCGGTACTTGCCGCCGTCCTCTCGTCGGTCCTTCTTGCGCCCTGTGCTGTCGGTGCGGCGGACGATGCGGAAAGCCGCGGCCTCGCGAACGTCAAGCAGTTCACCCTGGATCACAATCGGCGCCTCGTGGCCCAGGCCGGGCTTCTTGAGGCGGCGCTTGCGGACTATGCCGGTGTGATCGCCAGCCATGGCGGCGATTACGCCGCCGCCTGGGCTGCGGATGGCGCCGTGCTCGCCAAGCAGGTTGCCTCCATTCGCACATTGTGGCTGGAGGCTTCGAACCAGTACGAGACGATCGAAGGCATCGTTGCCGGCATCCCATCGACGGCGAAATACGATCTGATCCTCGACGCCGGCAATCCGGGAACGGAAGCCGAGGATGTCGCCGAATACGATCTGTCGCTTCCCGACGGCACCGTGCTTCGGCGTCCAGGCAACCTGTTCCATGGCATCACCGAGCCGCTGTTCTGGGGAATGAACGAAGCCGGCGTGAAGCTCCCGGCGGATCTGGATGGCGACGGCAAGGTTGCCCGCGGCGAGATGCTCTTCGACGCGAATCTCGGGCTGGGCGCGGCTCAGGCGCTGTCCTACTGGGCGAAAGCCCTGGAAGCGGACATGGACGCCTGGACACCCAACCGCGAGGATGCCTTTACCTCCGTCGTGGTGATGACACCCACGGTCGGGGACTATTTCGGCGAATGGAAGGAATCGCAGTTCATCACCGGCGAGATCGGTGCCTTCGTCGCGCGAAGCCGGCTGGCGGACGTGCAGGGCATCATGGGTGGTTGCCGGAAGATGTATTCCGAAGCGATCTCTCCGGTCGTGGCTGTCGAGGATGGCGATCTCGACACCCGGATCAGGACCGGTTTCGAAGAATTGCTCACGCTTGTGGACGACACCCAGGCACGGGAAGCCGCCGGCACCACGTTCGGCGTTGAAGAGGCGGATGCTTTGGGCAACGAGGCCCAGGAGATCGCCGACCGGATCGTCGCCATGATCCTCCAGGCGGCTGCGAAGGCAGGTGTGCAGATTCGCGGGTGACTGCGGCAGCATATGCACGATCGACACGGTCGGCCGCCGGGAAGGACCGGATCGCGATGACAAGCCTCGATGCCTTACCTCAGTCGGACCGCCGCCGGATCGGCGGGGCTATCCGCTGGAAGGGGCTTACCGCCGCGCGCGTTCCGCTGTTGGCTGTGACGTTTGCAGTCCTGCTGAGCACCGGCCTGTACCTGGAGTTCCTTGCGCGCCATAACTGGAATGCGGGCGAGGTGGTTCTGCTGCTTCACGTTGTCTTCGGGCTGGCGTTCACCATCGTGTTCCTGTCCTGGATTCGCCTCCATGTCGTGCGAGGGCTGCCGAAGAGCGGCCGCCGCATCTTCACGGGCCTGAGCTGGCTGCTGCTGGTGACTTACGCGGTCGTTGTTCTCACCGGCCTGATGATGGTCCTGCCGGCGGCTGCCTTCCTTGCGGGCCGGATCTGGTTCTGGAGTTTCGCAACCACGCATGTGCTGACCCTGCTCCATCTATGGGGCGGGCTCGCCGCCGCCGGCGGCCTGCTGGCGCATCTCTCCATGCGGCATTGGCGCCAGCCGGCCTCGGGGAAAGATCGGGCCGCCTCATGAAGTACCAGTTCAAGGCCCATATGCCCCTGTTGGCGCTCGGCGTGCTTGTCGGATTGCTCTTCATCGCCGGCGCAGAACTGCTGCGACCGGAAAAGCCCGAGCCGGGCGTGGACCTTGCGGACATCCCCTTCTATCAGCTGCCGTTCGGTCCGGACGAGGCCGGTCGGGCCCGGCCCTTCTGGCCGTCCCGCCTGCAGACCGAGAACGGCAGGATGGTGGATCCGGCCATCATCCCGTCCGCAGCGGACTGTGCCACCTGTCACCGACAGGAATTTGACGAATGGGCGCCGTCGCTCCACGCAATCGCCGGGCGCGACACCATTTACGAGAAGGCCGTCGAGGCGAACGAGGACCTTCACAAGGACGGGATTGAAAAAGCGCGGTTCTGTGAAGGTTGCCATGCACCGGGCGAGGTGCTGGCCGGACGGACCAACCGGTTTAGGTCCGTTATGCCTTCAGCCGCTGAAACCGAGGGCATCACCTGTGTCATGTGCCACACTGCAACCCATGCCGATCCGCGGGAGGGTAACGGTGCATTGACGCTTGCCGTCAACACCGGCGTCGACCAGTTGTCGGACCCGATGATCCTGGCCGCGCCGCGCGATCATGCCCGCGCCTATGGCGGGGCAAGGACCAATGCACTGATTGCCAGCGGCGATTTCTGCGGAGCCTGCCATACCGAGGCCTATGATGCTTCCATGTCGAAGGCTCAGAG
>JAEWKX010000263.1 GCA_023393575.1 Pseudomonadota bacterium | reverse complement strand
TCTCGGTTATCAAGGCAGACAATGCTACCGGCAACTTCACCAAGATCGCGCAGCGGGTTCCGGTTCGAATCTCCATCGAGCCGCAGCAGCCGCTTGCGGAACGGCTCGTTCCCGGATTTTCCGTGGTCGCGAAGGTAGACACCTCCCAGAGCGCCGCAGCCCTGGCCGCAGCGGCGGGAGAGTGACAGCCGTTACCGCATTGGCCCACTGCACGCTGACGACGAAAAAGCCGCCGGGAGCGCCGGCGGCCTTCCGTCACGGGTCGATCGAAGGGATCAGACGAACTGGCTGAGGCCCGGAACGGAGGCGACGACGGTATCGACGGTTTCGTCGCCGGCGTGTTCGCGAGCGACCTTGATGGTTTCCTTGGCGAGCGAGGTGATCTCGCCCATGCCGAGCCCGAGGCTCATCAACTGCTGGCCGAGCGCCATGACGCCGCCGCCGAAGCTCGCCATCAGGCCGCCGAGGAGGCCGCCGCCGCCCTGGCCTTCGCCGTTGAACTTGGCGACGAGTTCCGTCGCACCGGGAATCGCTTCGATCATCCGGGCGACCGCGCCGTCATCGGCCTCGCGCTGCAGGAAACCGAGCATCATGCCCACTGCCTTCTCGGCCGTGTCGGGGGCGATACCGACATTATCGGCGACGCGGGTGACGAGTTCGTTCATCAATCTCTCCTCGATATTTGACGTTGACGTCAAGGTAATACAAATTGCCGGCGGTCGTCCAGCGGCAAATGCGGCCTCGGGGCCGTGGACCTATTCCTCCGCCCTGCAGAGCCCTTGCCGCCGCCCGTGGGCGGTGCGATCAGGTCGAAGCCTTGCCGACGGTGTCGGCCATGTAGGCTCCCCGCGCACCCATGGGCTCGGGCGGCCCGGTCGTGGTATCCTTCGCCGTCTGGTGCTCGAGCTCGGCGTTGAGCTCGGCCCCGACGATGACGATGATGACGGAAACCCATGTCCAAACCATGAAGCCGATCATTGCGCCGAGGGTGCCGTAGGTGGCATTGTAGTCGGCGAAGTTGGACAGATAGAAGGAGACGGCAATCGAGGCGGCCAGCCAGAAGACCGTCGCGAACACCGTTCCCCAGCTCAGCCAGCGGGCCTTGGCCGGTTCCCGGCTCGGGCCGAAGCGGTAGAGAATCGCGATGGCGCCCGCCACGAACAGCATCATCAGCGGCCAGCGCAGGACGCTGATGATCGTTTCCGCCCACCCGTCGAGCAGCAGGAATGCGAGAAGAGCGGGAACGATACCCATGGCGACGATCAGCACGATCAGGAGCACCAGCGTGCCGAAGGTGAAGAGGAGCGAGGTGGCGTTGAGCTTGAGGAAGCTGCGCTTCTCGGCTTCCTGATACGCGACGTTCATGGCCTCGAAGAGAGCCTTCATGCCGTTGTTGGCACTCCACAGCGCGATGCCGAGACCGGCGATCAGCCCGAGGCTGAGGGTGGACGTGTCCTGCGAGGCGAGAGACTTCAGCTGATCAAGGAAGATGTTCAGCGCATCCGCCGGCATGACCGAGCCGAGGAAGGCGATCCGCTCGGCGATGGCGACGGGGCTCGCGACAAATCCGTAGATCGACACCAGGGCAGCCATGGCGGGAAACAGGGCCAGCAGAAGATAATAGGTCACGCCGGCGGCGATCAGCATCACCCGGTCTTCGCTGATGGCCGCATAGAGGCGCCAGAAGACATCCTTCAGGCCGGGCGCCGGGATCTGGCCCGGCCGGTCCGCCTGCCGTCCCCGTCCAGGTTCGCGCTCCGCCGGCGCCTCCCGCACGTCCTTCACCGCATGCTCCTTCCGATGAGCCGCGGGCCACGTTGCCGGGCTCCGCAGCCCCCTCTATAACGACTGTAGCCGTAACGCAGCGAGGGAGCGCCAGTTGCATGACAAATGAGGGAAAACTGTTTCTCGGCGGCAGCCGGAACCCCGACGATTCCTTCAACAAGGCCGAATACCTGGACTTGAGGTTCGGCAATCGTCACGGCCTGATCACCGGGGCGACGGGTACCGGCAAGACCGTCACGCTGCAGATCCTCGCCGAGAGCTTTTCCAATGCCGGCGTCCCGGTGTTCTGCTCCGACGTCAAGGGAGACCTCTCCGGCATCGCCGCGGCCGGGGAGGAAAAGGACTTCCTGCTGAAGCGCGCCGAAGAGATCCAATTCTCAGACTACGACTTCACCGCCTCGCCCACCATCTTCCTCGACCTCTACGGCGAGAAGGGCCACCGGGTACGCAGCACGGTGGCCGAGATGGGGCCGCTGCTGCTGGCGCGCCTGATGAACGCCACCGAGGCGCAGGAAGGCGTGCTGAACATAGCCTTCAAGATCGCCGACGAAGGCGGAATGGCGCTTCTCGACCTCAAGGACCTGCAGGCGCTGCTGAACTACATGGGCGAGCATGCCGGCGAGATCTCCACCCGCTACGGCTTCGTGTCCAAGGCGTCGGTGGGCTCGCTGCAGCGGGCACTGCTGGTACTCGAGCAGCAGGGGGCAGAGAATTTCTTCGGCGAGCCGGCGCTCGCGATCGGCGACCTGATGCGTACGACGCAGGACGGGCGCGGCATGATCAGCGTGCTCGCGGCCGACAGGCTGATGAACAATCCGCGGCTTTACGCCACCTTCCTGCTATGGCTTCTGTCGGAACTCTTCGAGGAGCTTCCCGAGGTCGGCGATCCGGAGAAGCCGCGGCTCGTCTTCTTCTTCGACGAGGCGCACCTGCTCTTCGACGAGGCGCCGAAGGTGCTGATCGAGCGGGTCGAGCAGGTGGTGCGGCTGATCCGCTCCAAGGGGGTCGGCGTCTATTTCGTGACGCAGAACCCGCTCGACGTGCCGGAGACGGTGCGGGCGCAGCTCGGCAACCGCGTGCAGCATGCGCTCAGGGCCTATACGCCGCGGGAGCAGAAGGCCGTGAAGACGGCGGCGGACACCTTCCGCACCAATCCCGCCTTCGACACGCAGGAGGCGATCACCGGGCTCGGCACCGGCGAAGCGCTGGTCTCGACACTGGAAGGGAAAGGTGCGCCGTCCATGGTGGAGCGCACGCTGATCCGCCCGCCCTCGTCGCGGATCGGGCCGCTCACCGACGCGGAGCGCCGGGAGATCATCGACCGGAGCCCGATCGCCGGGCAGTACGACCGGGACGTGGACCGCGAATCCGCCTACGAGATCCTGATGGCCCGCGCCGAGAAGGCTACAC
>JAEWKX010000231.1 GCA_023393575.1 Pseudomonadota bacterium | reverse complement strand
GCCCTGCACCCAGTCGAAGCACACGACTTTGAGGCCGTGCTGCGTCGCCAGTTCCTCTTCCCATCCCTTGATCGTGGGCGATTCGGACAGCTTCCAGACGTCCTCGAGAGAATCCACGAAATAGGGTCCGTTCATGACCGCGATGTTGGGCACGTAATTGCCGAGCCGGGCGGAGTCGGTGTTCTGCCCGATATTCGCGCCCTGGCGTATCTGTTCGATGATGTCTTCCTCAACGCCGAGCTGGGCACTGTGGTAGACCTCCAGCTTCAGGCCGCCATTGGTGCGCTCCTCCACTTTCTTCGCCCAGGCCATGAAGCCTTCGTGGAAAGGTTCGCTCGGTCCCAGCACGTGGTTGAAGCGCAGCGTGAAGCTGTCCTGGGCATTCGCTGCCTGCGTGGCGAGCGCGACAAGGCCCGTGGCCGCCAGCAAGGGCAGCAGTCTCTTGGTAATCCTGTGCATGCTTTCCTCCTCTTGGTGTCGTTATTCGGCATTCCTCCCCGCCGGATACCGACAGGTGCGGCCAGCCTTTGCCCAGCCGGCCGCGGCACAATCACCCGGCGAAAGGCGGCGTCAGGCCGTGCTTTTCGGCAAGTGCGGCAAAGGCATCGCGTGTTGCGGGATCAAGGGGCAGGCCGCTGCGGCGTCGCTCCTCCGCAACCTTCCACTCCCGGTCGCCCGGCGCCATGACCGTCATGCCCTCGCGGGCCGGCGACGACCGCAGGACCTCGACGTAACGCTCCATGCCGGCCCGGAAGACCGCCTGATCGACGAAAGCTCCGGGCTTCAGCGCCAGCACGAAGGCTCCCAGTTCGCGCGGTGTCTGCATGTCGGGGCCGGGCATGGGCAGAATGTCGAAGCTCAGACGCATACCGGAAATCACGGCGCTCAAGATTTCCGCCACCCCGGCAAGCCCCGCGCCCTTGAAGCCGAACTCGCCGCCGACGGGAGCCAGCATCTCGACCTGAGCCGGATCGCGGACGTTCTCTCCGCCGATATCCGACGCCACGCCTTCGGGCAGCTGGACGCCGAGACTGCGATAGAGCTGTACCCGATTGTAGGGGATGGCGCTGGTCGCCATGTCGAGCAGCCAAGGCGGGTTGTTCTCGACCGGAACGGCGAAGGCGATCGGATTGGTGCCGTGGAAGCGCATGGCCCCGTCATGAAGACGCACGAAGCTGTCGGAATTGCAGACGGCGAGGCCGATAAAGCCGCGTTCCGCAGCCGCTATGGCATAGGCGCCGGCGGGCCCGAAATGCGAACTGTTGCGGATGGACACGGCGCCGATGCCGAACTTTTCGGCAAGGTCCACCGCGTGCTCCATGCCGCGATATGCGCCGAGTGCCCCGTGGCCGTGGTCGGCGTCCAGGGCTGCTACGGCGCCGAGGGAATGTACGATCCTGACATCGGGACGCCGATTGACGCGCCCCCCCTCCATCGCCCTGACATAGTGGTCGAGCAGACGGACGCCGTGGCTGTCGACCCCCAGCCGCGAGCCGTGCATCATGGCGCGGGTGGCGGCATTCGCTGTCGCCTCGTCGGCGCCGATCGCATCGAGTACGTCGCGGCAGAAGCGATCGATTTTCTCTATGGGAGCGTAGACGACTGCCTCGCCCGTTGTCCTGGTCGGGGATTGGTTCATAGGGTCTGGCCTCCGTCTACGACCAGTATCTGGCCGGTCATGAATGCGGTTTCGTCACTTGCCAGATAGACCGCGGCCGCTGCCATCTCCTCGACCGTGCCGAGCCGGCCCATCGGCTGACGGGAGATGAAGGTTCGCTGCATCTCCCGCGGATCCGGGCTGGCGTCGATGCGACTCTGGAGCGAGGGTGACAGCGTCGTGCCGGGGCACAAGGCATTGACTCTGACGCCGGTCGCGATGACGTCGCGCGCGGCGGCCTTCGTAAGGCCGATCATGGCTGCCTTGCTGGCGCCGTAAGCGGCGCGATTTGGGACGCCGGTAATGCTGGATGCGACCGAGGCCACGTTGACGATGGAGCCGTGGCCGCGCCCGATCATCTGCGGCAGCACGGCTTTCATCGTCCGGAAGGCCGACGTGACGTTGTGCTCCAGGCTCCGCAGCCAATTCTCGTCGTCGCAGTCGAGGATCGAGCCGTTGTGAACCCAGCCGGCGCAGTTCACCAGAATGTCGAGGGTTCCGGAGCTGGCGATTACCGCGCGGACCGCAGCTGGATCGGTGACGTCGAGGACGGCGATGCCGATCGACGCAGACAGGCCCGGGAGATCTTCCATCTTAGCAAGCGTACGGCTGGTCGCGACGACGGACGCGCCCTCCCGCGCGAATGCCAGGGCGATGGCGCGACCCATGCCCTGACCGGCGCCGGTCACCAGCGCACGCTTGTTCGCCAGACGATCCCCCATACCCTCTCCTCCAAGGTTAAACGTCTGATGTGTACACTATACGTTTTTTAAATGTTTTCAACCCCTGAAACTCAACGCCGGGGCAAGGGACCGAGGACCTGTTTGATGGTGGTTTTGGAAGCTGCTAAGTTTTGAACGACGACATGGTGTGCCGGGACGGACGGGAGGGTGCATGGAATGGGATGGCGGGACTGATTCGCGGACTCCTGCGGGAAAGACGGCAGGCGGCACCGTCCCCCGGCTCTACCAGCAGGTCTTCGACATCGTGGCGGCGCAGATCGCCCAAGGGGCGTTGTGTGAAGGCGCACGGCTCAGCGAATCGGCATTGGCGGAGCAGTTCGGCATCAGCCGTGCGCCGGCGCGGCAGGCGCTGTCGGAGCTGGAACGCTGCGGCCTTCTGATGAAATCCACCGGGCGTGGCTACAGGGTAGGCAAGCCGAAGGGTGGCGTCGTCCGGGCCGGTGGCGGCGCGGCGGCCGGCATCGGGGAAGACCTGCGGCTGACACAGCTCGCCACATGGTCCCGCATCTATGGAGAGGTCGAAAGCGAGATCGCCGCCCGGACGTCCTTTGCGGGATGGAGGGTGAACGAAACCGAGCTGGCGCGCTACTACGACGTCAGCCGCACCGTTGCCCGCGACGTGGTGGCGAGGCTCCAGCAGCGGGGTGTCGTCCGCAAGGACGACCGCTCGCGCTGGATCGCGCCGGCGATGACGCCCGAGCATGTCGGGGAGCTTTACGAGCTGCGCTGGCTTCTGGAGCCGGTCGCCCTGGAGAAGGCGGCACCCCGGCTGCCGCCCGGCCTCCTGTCGGAGATGCGCGGCAGGCTGGAGCACGCCTCCGAAAACGCCGCGACACTGGCAGGCCCCGATCTCGACCGGCTGGAAGAGGACCTGCATGTGACGCTGCTGGGCTTTTGCGGAAACCGGACCATGATGCAGGCGATCAGCCTGCCGCAGGCACTGCTGATCGCCCACCGATTCCTGTACCGCTGGATGCCGCGGCTGTTTGGAGCGGAGCCTTTCCTCCCGGAGCACCTGCAGATCGTCGAGAAGCTCGAAGCCGGCCATCCCGGCGAGGCGGCCGCAAGCCTCCGCGGGCATCTGCAGATATCCCGCGACAGGGCCATCGACCGCTTCAACCGGGTGACGCGCGAGGTCCATCCGGACGATCTGCCCTATCTGGAAAAACTGGACTGACGGCTACTCGACGTAATAGTCGGAATAGGAGTAGTAGCCGAACAGCTTGGCCCTTTCCTGCTGGTTCAGGACCGCAAGGATCGGCGTTCCTTCGGGAGCGTTGTCCCGCAAGGCGGAAACGGCGCGCTTGGCGCTGCTCTGGGGTGTGACCGCCCATTTGACGATAAAGGTGATGACGTCGGCGTGCCGCGCCAGGTAGAGCCCGTCCACCACGGGTTCGACCGGCGGCGTGTCGAGCACCACATAGTCGAAGTTGCGACGTGCAACCGCGATGAGGCGGGCCATCTCGGGTCCCATGAACAGCTCGTCCGTCGCGAAATGTCCGTGACGTCCGGAGAGCAGGACAGTCAGTCCTGTCGGCTGGTCCGTGACCGTCAGCTTGGGCAGGGAGGTCCCGCTCTCGGAGCCACGGAGAAATTCGACGAAGCCGGTGCTCGGCTCCAGTCCGAGATGACGGTGCAGGCTGGGCTTGCGCAGGTCGCAATCGATGATCAGCGTGCGCTTGCCCGAGAGGGCATAGGTGCGGGCAAGGGATAGCGCAATGGTCGACTTGCCCTCGTTTGGAAGCGCGGAGGAGACCATGATCACGGTGCCGCCGGCGCCTTCCTCCCGAATTCCGTATTTCCTGAAGAGGTACTGATCGATCGCGACCCGGATGCGCCGGACGGATTCCGCGAACATCGAGAGCGGCGAGCGTATGACGATATCGGAGAGGCTGCTGATTGCGTCGTCGCGGCGCGCGCCCTCGTCCGCCTCGCGGGGAGAGATCGAGGCGAGCGGCAGCCGCAATACCGATTCGACCTGATCCTCGCTCGTGAACCCGCCCACGAAGTGCTCGCGGACGAAGGCGAGACCGATGCCAAGCGCCAGCGACATGATGGCGGCGAGCGGCAGGATGATGCCTTTCCGGGGAAACGACGGCTTGCGCGGCGGCGTCGCCCTTGAAATGACGCCGCTGTCCGGCAGTTGCAGCGCCGCCAGGATATCCATGCGCCCAGCCTGCATCGAAAGATCGTCGAAGTTCTTCTTGGCGCTCTGCGCCTGATTGGCGAGGGTGTAGAGATCTCCCA
>JAEWKX010000218.1 GCA_023393575.1 Pseudomonadota bacterium | reverse complement strand
GCTTCCGTGTTCAGCATGATCAGCGGCAGGATGTAGCTGTTCCAGCTGTTGACGAAGGTGACGATGCTGACGGTCGCCACGATCGGCCGCGAGAGCGGCAGCGTGACATGCCAGAAGTAGCGGATGTATCCGCAGCCGTCGACGAAGGCCGCCTGGAACAGTTCATCGGGCAGGTTGCGGAAGTAGTTGCGGAACAACAGGATGCTCATGCCGAGCCCGAAGGCCACCTGCGGCAGGATCACGCCCCAGTAGGAATCGAGAAGTCCGAGATCGCGAATGCGGATGAACAGCGGCAGGATGGCCGTTGCGACGGGAAACATCAACCCGATCAGGAAGTAGTTCATCAGGTGGCCGGAGCCGAAGAACTTCACATGGGCAAAGGTGAAGGCGGCCATGGCAGAGACGACAACGGTCAGGAACACGGTCATCACGGCGATGAACAGCGAGTTCGCCATCTGGCGCCAGTAGCGCTCGCCGAAGAGGATGTCGGTGTAGTTGGACCAGACCCAGTCGGACGGCAGGCCGAAGGGATTGACGCGCAGGTCGCCCAGCGACTTGAAGCCGCCGAGCGCCGTGGTGAGCAGCGGCACGAGCACCAGCGCGGCCACCAGCGAGAGCGACACGTAGAGATAGAGCCGGGTCGCGCTCGTCATTCTGACTTCGGATGTCGTATCAGTCATGGCGCATGAATATCCGTTTGTAGCCGAATCCCAGCGTGATCCAGATGACGAAAAGCACGACCCCGACTGCGCTGCCCAGCCCGACCTGCATGCGCGTGACGCCGTAGGTGTAGAGGAAGGTCACCATCGTCTGCGTCGAGTTGGAAGGACCACCGCCCGTCAGCGGCAT
Organism: Pseudomonadota bacterium; assembly: GCA_023393575.1. Classification (GTDB taxonomy): domain Bacteria; phylum Pseudomonadota; class Alphaproteobacteria; order Rhizobiales; family Rhizobiaceae; genus Neorhizobium. Next base: position 3,032 of record JAEWKX010000218.1, on the reverse strand, counting down.
GATCAGGTCGAAGAGCTGCAGCGACCCGATGATGGCGAAGAACACCGAAAGCCTGACGGTGGAGCCGAGAAGCGGCAGGGTCACGTAGCGGAACTTCTGCCAGCCGGTCGCACCGTCGATCTCGGCCGCTTCCAGGATACTTTTGTCGACCGCCTGCAGACCGGCGATGAACAGCATCATGTGAAAGCCGAAATACTTCCATACGACGACCGCAAGCACCGCGTAGATCGCGAGATCCCGGTCGGCGAGCACGTAAGGGGTCGCCACGCCGAAGAAGCCGGCAATGGCCGCGAAGAGGCCGTAGTCACCGTCATAGACGAAGCGCCAGATCAGGCCTGCCGCGACGTCGGCCAAGACATAAGGAAGAAAGAAGATCAGGCGGAAGGCGACAACGCCCGTGATCCTGTGCGCGAGCATCATGGCAAGCCAGATTGCCAGCGGCACCTGCAGGAGCAGCGACACGAGGATGATCAGGCCGTTGTTGATCAGTGCCTGGGAAAAAGCGGCATTGTTGAAGAGGACCGTGAAGTTCCGCACGCCGACGAACTCGGTCGGCGGCCCGTAGCCGTTCCAGCGGTAGAGGCTGTACCAGGCGGCCTCTCCCATCGGCAGGATCACGAACAGGGTGAAGAGCAGCAGAGCCGGCGGAAGGAAGAGCACCAGAACCGGCAGCCGCCCCCGCGCGGTCGGGCTCTTGTACTTCACCTTGGCTCGATCGGCGGCCGGAGTGGCCAAAGCCGTGGCAGTCACGTCTGTCATCCCTCGCCTTCCTTCCTGGGACTAGGTCGGACGAAAAGCCGCCGGCACTGTACCGGCGGCTTTCCGGAGAGGTCTATTCCAGCTCGCGAGCGTCCTGGATCATCTGTGCGCCCTCCTCGGACGACATCTGACCTGCAAGGATCTCCACCGAGACGTCGTTGACGACACGTCCGACGGAGGGACCGAGATCCTGGTCGAAGAAGTTCTGGTGCCAGGTGGAGGCCGCCAGCTGATCGGCGGACGCCCGCACCAGGGCGCTCTGGATCGCATCCTCGGCACCGACGGCTGCGGGCACGATCATGCCCATGGCCGCCATTTCCTGCTCGTTCTCCTTGTTGGTCAGGAACTTGAGAAAATCGAGAGCCTCGGGCGGAGCGTTCCTGGTGACGGCCCAACCATTGAGGCCGCCCAGCGTATCGGTCACCTTGCCGGCGCCGCCTTCCACTTCGGGGAACGGGAAGCGGCCGATATTGTCGGAGGAGAGCCCCTTGCCGTCGCCGGCGTTGCGGGCCTGGTTGGCCTCGGTGTTCTCGAACCCGAGCAGGATCGCCGCCTTGCCGTCCCCGAAGACGCCGAGCGTCTGCGGCCAGGTGGCGCCGAGATAGCCGCCCTGGAAGGGCTCGAGCTTGCCGAGCTTCGCCAGTTGCTCGCCGGCCTTGATGATGGCCGGATCGAGGAAGCCTTCGCCCTCGTTGTTCTTGGCCGCCTCGAAGACCTCCTGGCCGCCGTTACGCATCACCAGGTAGCTCCAGTAGAAATGGAGCGGCCACTTGTCGCCACCGCCGCCGGCAATCGGCGTGATCCCGGCATCCTTCAAGGTCTTCACGGCTGCCAGGAAATCGTCCCAGGTCTTGATCGACGCAGCGTCCAGGCCGGCCTTGGAGAACAGCTCCTTGTTGTAGAAGAAGCTGATCGTGCCCATTTTGAAGGGGACCGCATAAATGCGGTCGTCGAAGGTAAAGCCCTTCAGCGCCGCCGGATTGTAGGCCTGGCGCCAGGCTCCGCCATCGGCTTCCATCGCATCCGTCAGGTCCATGAGGGCGCCGGTACCAGCCTGCTGCTTCAGAACGCCGCCACCCCAGGTATAGAAGAAATGCGGCGCATCGTCCGACTGCAGAAGAGTCGGCAGCTTTGCCTTGAAGGCCTCGTTTTCCAGGAACTGCAACTGCACGTCGACGTCCGGATGGTCCGCCTCGTAGCGTTTCGCGATCTCCTCCCACTTCTCCACGAAGGCAGGGACGGCCTCCAGATGAAGCCATTTCACGACGGTCTGGGCGGTTGCCGCGCCGGCTCCGAACGTGACTGCGATGCCGGTCGCCGCAACGAGGGCGATCCGCCTGGCGCCCGCGTGCGCCCGCCTGTTTACCTGCGTCATCCTTCTTCTCCTCCCAAGGTGCGCGAGTATTTTTCCTATGCCCGAATAAAATCACGGGCCACAGGTAATCTGTCAATGGGAAATAGCCGTCGTCCCGCGAAGCACTTGACAAACGCCTGCATCCCCTGCCATTTTTTATCCGTGACCCGGATTATTACGAGCCCCCGATGCGAGCATTCGTTCCGCAATGAAGACCGCAGACCCGGAACTGATGCGCGCCATCAATCGGTTCATGGTGCTGGACACGATCCGGCGCTACGGGCCGATCTCGCGCGTCGAGATCAGCGAGCGCTCGCAACTGTCCACGACCACCGTCTCCGCGATAACCGCGTCCCTGCTCGACGACGGGCTCATCCTGACGCGCCATGAGGGTGATCTCCGCAATGCCGCCGCCCGCGGGCGGCCCAGGGTGATGCTGGAACTGAATCCGCAGGCCGCACGGGTCGTCGGCGCCAAGATCGCCGCGACCCACATGGTCTTCGTGGTGACGAACTTCTGCGGCGAAGTGGTCTCGAGCCTCTCCCTCCCGATCAGGGTCGATCGCCAGCCGATCGGGGTGATCGCCGACCTGATCGAAGACGGCATCCGGCGCTGCGTGGTGGACGCCGGACTGGGACTGGAGGACGTCGATTCCGTCTGCATAGGGTTTCCGGGCGTCGTCGAACACCGCACCGGCCTCGTCCGGTCCAGCCCCATCCTCAGTGAAACCGACGTCGACTTCGCCGGCGAGATGAGCAAGCGCCTGAACGTGGCGACGATCGTGGAAAGCGATTCCCATGCGATCACGCTTGCCCACCACTGGTTCGGGAAGGGCCGCGACCTCGACGACATGGCCCTGATTTCGCTCGAGCAGACGCTGGGGCTCGGGGTGTTGCACCGGGGGCAGCTCTTTCGCGGT
>JAEWKX010000431.1 GCA_023393575.1 Pseudomonadota bacterium | reverse complement strand
GCCATAGGCCACCCCGTCACCTGGATCGGCCAACTGATTTCAGTCCTCGACAGCCACTGGAACAGGGAAAACCAGGATTTCGCCCGCCGCAAGCGGTGGGGTATCCTTGCGTTGATCGTTCTGCTGGCCACGGTGGTCGCAACGGCGCTGATCACCGAAAGCCTCCTTGCATCCTTACCCCTCGGCTTTATCCTCCTTATAGTGACTGCGGCTACCCTTCCCGCACAGAAGAGCCTCGAACATCATGTGGAAGCCGTTGCCGCAGCGCTTGAAACCGGCGGTCTGGAAGCCGGTCGCAAGGCTGTCTCGATGATCGTCGGACGGGATCCGGATCGACTGGACGAACCGGCCGTCTGCCGGGCCGCGATCGAAAGCCTTGCCGAAAACTTCTCCGACGGCATCGTCGCACCGGCCTTCTGGCTCGGTATCGGCGGCCTGGCCGGAGGCGCGGCATACAAGGCGGCCAACACGGCCGACAGCATGATCGGCCATCGCTCCGCCCGCCACGAAGCCTTCGGCTGGGCCGCTGCCCGGTTCGATGACCTCGTCAATCTTCCTGCATCTCGTCTCAGCGGCGCTCTTTTCATTGCCGCCGCCTGCCTTGTCGATGGAGCTTCGGCTAGCAAAGCCTTCGACGCCGTCCGGCGGGATGCCAGGCATCATCGCTCGCCCAACGCCGGCTGGCCGGAGGCGGCGATGGCCGGCGCCCTGGGCATCGCGCTGGCCGGACCGCGCAGCTACGGCGGCGATATGATCGACGCCCGCTTCATGGGCGAAGGTGGACGGGCCGAACTCGGCGCTTCCGACATCCGCCGGGCGCTGAAGCTCGCCAGGGTCGCAGACGGTCTCCTGATCGGCCTGTTCGGGCTGGGCGCTTTGGCTATCTCGCAAGTCTGAGCAATCCGGCAAGGTCGAGATGCTGTTCCATGTGGGCCGCAAGGCGGTTCAGCACCGCGTCGACGCCGGCCTCGTAGTCCAGACCGCTGGCATGGCCGCCCAATCGCCGGAGCCACGCCGCCCTCTGTCTATCGTTCGCGAAAAGCCCGTGCAGATATGTTCCCACGATCCTGCCGTCGGGGGACATTCCACCATCGGCAAGGCCCCCAAGATCCGCGAAGGCGCGGACGCAATCCGGGCCGGTGGTCCGTCCGATGTGCATCTCGTAGCCGGATAGCGGCTCGTCGTCGAAGCTATGGCCCGCCACCGCCTCCAGTCTCTTGTCGCCGGAGAGAACGGTATCGACCTGGAGGAGGCCAAGCCCCTCGACCGTTGCCGCCCGCCCTTCGATCCCGTCCGGGTCGGATATCGTCCGTCCGAGCATCTGGTAGCCCCCACAAAGGCCGAGGACATGACCGCCACGCCGGACATGGGCGCGGATATCGACATCCATGCCACTTTCCTTGAGCACCCGCAGATCGGCGATGGTCGCTTTGGAACCAACCAGAAGGACGAGGTCGCAATCGCCTGGGATCGCCTGATCCGGCCGCACACGGATCACGTCCACATCCGGCTCCGCTTCGAGAGGGTCGAGATCGTCGAAGTTGGAAATATGCGGAAGGATCGGCACGGCGATCCGGATCGCCACCTTCGACTTGGCAGCCTTCATCAGATGAACACCCACCGCATCCTCCGCGGGAAGGCGCACCGCGTCAGGAAAGAAGGGCAGAAGTCCGATCGGCTGCCAGCCCGTCAGGGCACTGATGGTCTCCATTCCTTCGGTGAACAGAGCCGGATCCCCGCGAAAGCGGTTGACGATGAAGCCCTCGATCATCCCGGCATCGTCGGGGTCCAGCACCAGCTTGGTGCCCGCAATGCTCGCGATCACGCCGCCCCGGTCGATATCGCCGATCAGGATGACCGGCACATCGGCCGCGCGAGCAAAACCCATATTGGCGATATCATTGCTGCGGAGATTAACTTCCGAGGCACTGCCCGCTCCCTCGACCAGAACCAGGTCCGCCTGATCCTTGAGGATGCCGAAGCTTTCCAGCACACGCGGCATGAGCGTCGGCTTGATCAACTGGTATTCGGAAGCCTTGGCGCTCCCCTCGACGCGCCCCTGCACCACGAGTTGAGCCCCCACTTCGCTTTGCGGCTTGAGGAGCACGGGGTTCATGTGGATGCTGAGCTGCACGCCGGCCGCGCGCGCCTGCAACGCCTGCGCCCTTCCGATTTCACCGCCATCGGCCGTGACGGCGGCATTGTTCGACATGTTCTGAGGCTTGAACGGCAGCACCTTCAAGCCTCGAAGCGTGAACGCCCGGGCAAGGCCGGCAACCACGAGCGACTTGCCCACGTCGGAGCCGGTCCCCTGAAACATCAGAATCCGGGCGGCCACGATCAGAACTCGATGCCAGCCTGTGCCTTCACACCGGCCTTGAAGTGATGCTTCACCGGCGTCATCTCGGTCACCAGATCGGCTGCCTCGATCAGGAGGGGCTTGGCATTACGGCCCGTCACCACGACATGCAGATCAGGCCGCCTTGCCGTCAGTTCCGCAACGACCTTTTCCAGTTCGAGATATTCATACCGCAGAGCGATATTGAGTTCATCGAGGATCAGCAGGCCTATGCTCTCGTCTGCCATCAGTTCGCGCGCCTTCTCCCAGGCACGCTCGGCAGCGGCAATATCCCGCTTCAGGTCCTGCGTCTCCCAGGTAAATCCCTCTCCCATGGTGTGCCACAGGACTCGGTCACCGAACACAGCCAGTGCCGGCTGCTCGCCCGTCGACCAGGCACCCTTGATGAACTGGACGATGCCGACCCGGCGGTTGTTGCCGAGCATCCGCAAAGCCAGTCCGAAGGCCGCGGTAGACTTGCCCTTGCCCGACCCGGTGTGGATCATGAGAAGACCCTTCTCTAGGGTCTTCTCAGCCACCTCCGCGTCCTGCACCGCCTTGCGGTTGGCCATCTTGGCGCGGTGACGCTCCTCGAGCTTTTCGTCGATCTCGTTCACCGCGAGACAACTCCGCCGGATGACACCGAGAAGCCCTCCTCCCCCTGGCGGAAACGATCCCGAACCAGAGCGGCAATCGCTCCCAGCGCGGCCCAGAACACCAGACTGGTCGCGAAGACAGCCGCTACGAAGCGGGCATGAAGATCCGCCGGCACCGCCGTCTCATGGCTTTCAGGATGGGGCGCGCCGATCAGGTGCGGTGCAATCAGCAGGACGACTGCCAGTACCGCCAGGAACGGTGAACGCGCATATGCAAGGAGTCCGAGCGCGATCGCCGTGCAGGCAGCGGTCGCAATCCACCACACCTGGCGTGCGCCGAGATCGGCGGCCGGCATGCCGGGGAGTTCGGGCGGGAGTCCAAGCCCCGGCGCCAGGCTGAACGCCAGGAAGCCGGCAAAGCCGAACATCATCCCGTTGCGCCAGCCGCCCAGACCACCGAGTACCTCTGCCGCCGTCAGCAGGACAAGGGCAAATCCAATCCCCGCCAGCATGTTGGCGCCCGCGGTGTAGAAGAACCGTTCAAACCCTTCGGCCGGCGCCCAGGCTTCCGGATCATGATGGTGATCCGCAGCCGCGGCGTCATGAGCGTGGCCCGCCTGCGGACCATGATCATGCCCTTCCGCAGCGCCACCTTCAAAGGTTTCAGCATGGATGATGAGCGGAATCGTCGCCAAACTCTGCATGACGGTAAGCAGCAATCCGGACACAAGACCGGCGATCACCGCCGCGAGGACGATGTTGCGAAACAAAGACATGTCGGAAACCTCAGTGGCAGGGGAAGGCGAGCGAATGGCGCGAGTCGTGTGCCGCGTTATGAAGAACTTCCATCTGGGAGAAGCCGACAAAACCGACGACGAACAGGCCGAGCATGGCCGTCATGCTGAGGGGGATAATCTTCGATAGGGAAAGTCCGGCTGCTGTCGCTGCGGATTTCGTTATCATAGTCTGTTCCTTTCACCCTCCACC
>JAEWKX010000419.1 GCA_023393575.1 Pseudomonadota bacterium | reverse complement strand
CGGGCAGGAGGGATGACATGATCCTGTTGGAAGAGTCGGCGATCTTCTCGGCCCGGACCGGTTCGCCGTCGAACATCGGCAGGCGCACGACCATGCCGTTCAGCTCGGCGATGGCGTCCGGACGGGCTGATTGGGTGATGAGGCCTTCGACCATGCCGTCCTGCGGCCAGGCCAGCCAATGCAGGTTTTCATCGTTGAGACGGCTGCCGACGGGGAGGTTGCCGGCAGAGACAAGCACGTTGACGGTCGGCTGCTTCTCGATGATGGTTTCGGCGATCTGCGGCGCGCTCGTGCCCGAAAGCCGCATCGCCAGCACGCCGGCCAGGCCAGCGGCGACGACGGCAACCGTCAAAATCAGGATACGAGCGGGTTTCATGACCATTCCTCGCGGGACTCAATCTGTCCGCAGAATGGCTGGCAATGGTGTAAGGATGGTTAATGATCTCGTTACCGACGTGGTTAACGAGAGGTAGGCAAGGCGCGGATCACTTCTGGAGAAGGGTCATCGCGCTCAAGGCGATCGGCGAGCTCCAGAAGGTCATGATGCCGGCGATGCCGATCGCGACGCCGTAGGGCACCTTCTTCGTCGCGAGGATGGGAGCGGGAACGATGGTGCCGATCACCGCAAACCGGTCGGCCTGCGAGCGGATCAGCATGATCACCAGAGTGACGAGACCGCCCCAGAGGGCCGTCTGGACAATGAAGGCGCCAAGCGCCGCGCTGAAGCCGAACCACACGGCGGAGGCCGCCAGGAGCTTCACATCGCCACCGCCCATGATGTTGAGCGCGAAGAAGCCGACGCAGACCGCCAGCACCACCCCGCCTGCCGCCAGGCTCATGCTGATCTCTGCCCAGGGCAGGCCGGAGACGGGCGCCAGGACGGCGAAGGAGGCGAGGAGAAAAAGCGAAAGACGATTGGGGATCGTCATCGTGAAGAGGTCCATGACGGCCGCCATGAAAAGGCAGATGGCGGGAATCATCAAGATTGCTGCGCCTATTGCGGACATGGCAAATACCTTAGACGACGATCAATGGCCAACCCTAGGCAAGTGAAAAGAGCCGCCATAGACGGCTCCTTTCAGTACTACTTACATTTGTCGCTTGCTCCGGCAACGCAGTTGTCCATTTTATCGCCGAGGGCGTCAAAGGTATTGTTGAGAGCATTCCCCAGCGTCGATGCGCCGGCGATCAGGGCAACGGAAATAAGGGCTGCGATCAGACCGTATTCGATGGCGGTCGCACCAGATTCATCTTTTCTAAAGCGAGCGAAAAACTTCGACATGGAACTCTCCTACGACACGTTGGTGAATCAGCAATCCCGACAACTGTTTCCGTTGTTCGGATGCCGGCACCTTAGCGGGAGACGATTGCAATCCACTTAAAGAACATCCTTAGCAGGCTGTTAACGCTCGAGGCGGCCCTGCCGCATATGGATAAGTCTAAATTTCCCAAGAGAAACAACAGGATGGGTCGCTTTATACTTCAAGAATTCCCCGGACACTCCCTGCTCCCGTAGAGCCATCCTCGGGTTTCCATGTCCATCACCATTTAAGTCTTCATTCACCAGTCTGCAGCATTATCGCCGAGGCAACATCTATCCAAAGGCCCGGACATGCCCTTAACCGCCCTCCTCCGTTTCAGCCTCGCCCTGTGCACCGCCACCGGCAGCGCATGGCCGGCTTTCGCGCAGGAGGAAGATCTCCTTCGCGTGTTCATGAACCACGCGCGGGTCCTGCGGCTCGACCGGCCGGTCAGCAAGGTCATCGTCGGCAATGCCAATGTCGCCGACGCCACGGTGGCCGATCCGACGACGATCGTCCTGACCGGGCGCAGCTTCGGCACGACAAATCTCGTCCTGCTCGACAGCGACGGCAATGCCATCGCGGACGAGCGGGTGCTCGTCTCCATCGACGAGGGAAACACCGTGCGGGTTTTCCGGCAGACGGAACGCTCGATCCTCTCCTGCACGCCGAACTGCGAGCAGCACGCGGAATTCTCCAATACTGCCGCTCCATGATCGGGGGTATTGGAAGCGAGATCGGGTAGAAGGCCGGTCCCGCTCGCTAGCCCGCCAGTCGCCCGAAGGCATTTGACTCCAAATACGGTGGAGGAGGCAACGGATTGTCAATAATCCGCCGCTACCATCGCCCGGCGCGCAAGCAGGTCGATGAGCGATGTGGAAAACCGGAAACAACGACATGGACGACGCGGCCGGCGAGCCTGGCAGAGGTGCCGCGATGCGGCTCCTGCGGTCGCGCGACGGTGCGGCGGCAATCGAATTCGCGCTGCTCGCCATTCCCTACTTCCTGATCGTCTTCGCCATCATCGAAACCTTCGTCGCCTTCACGGGCGAACAACTGGTCGCCAACGCCGTCGATACCCTGGCGCGGAAGGTGCGTACCGGGCAGATCACTGCGACGAACACGACCGAAGCCGGCTTTCGGGGGATGTTCTGCGACGAGGTGTCAATCCTCATCCAATGCGGCACGGAAGACGACGGCAAGCTGATCATCGATCTCCGCAGCTTCGCGACCTTCGCCGACATCCCTGACTACATCCCTCGCGACGGTGGCGCCCTGCAGGCGTCCGGGAACTTCTCTCCCGGCGGTCCCGGCAGCAAGAACATGCTGCGGGCCTATTACAAGTGGAGCGTCGTCACGGACCTGGTTCGTCCCTACATCTCCGGGCTCAGGCCGGTGGACGGGTCCATTCCCGACGAGTTCCTGATCGTCGCCACGGCCTCCTTCCAGAACGAGGACTACTAGGCGATGGGATGGCGGCGCCCGAATTCGGCGGCAGGGGGATCACGGCGGGGCCTTCGCAATCTCTGGCGCGTTTTCTGGCATGACCGGACGGGCGTCGGCGCCGTGGAATTCGCGCTGATCGCGCCGCTGCTCCTGATGATCTACATCACCGTCTTCGAGCTGACCATCGGCCTCAGCGTCTCCAAACGGGTGGCGCGCGCCTCGGGCACCATCGCGGATCTGGTGACCCAGCAGGAGAGCGTCAACAAGAGCTTTCTCGGCACGATGGTCGACGTGGCGGAAAGCATCTTCGTTCCCTATGGCGGAGCCGACATCGACCTCAAGATAACGGGGATCGCGGTCGATGCGGCCAACCCCAAAGTGGCCTGGTCCTGGGACGACGCGGGCAACAAGCCCTATACCGCAGGCCACACGATCGATCTTCCCGCACAGATGAAGGTTCCCGG
>JAEWKX010000402.1 GCA_023393575.1 Pseudomonadota bacterium | reverse complement strand
GATCACTTCCTGGTCGCGCATCGAGCCGCCGGGCTGGATGACGGCGGTGGCACCGGCAGCGATGGCAGATAGCAGGCCGTCCGCAAACGGGAAGAAGGCCTCCGATGCCACGGCAGAGCCCTTCGTCATCGGCTCGGACCATCCCATGGCCTTTGCGGCCTCTTCCGCCTTGATCGCCGCGATCCGGGCGGAATCGATGCGACTCATCTGCCCGGCACCGATGCCTGCCGTCTGACCGTCCTTGGCATAGACGATCGCGTTGGATTTGACGTGTTTGGCCACTTTGGAGGCAAACTTCATGTCTTCCAGTTCCCGGTCGGTCGGCGCCCTTGACGTGACGACCCTCAGATCGATGTCCTCGATCATGCCGTTGTCGCGCGTCTGCACCAGCAGGCCACCGGCAACCGTCTTCACCGTGATGCCGCGCGATCTCGGATCAGGCAGGCCGCCGGTCTCCAGAAGGCGCAGGTTCGGCTTGCGGGCGATAACCGCCTTTGCTTCCTCCGAGACCTGTGGTGCTATGATGACTTCCGTGAACAGCTTGACGATCTCCTCCGCCGTCTCGGCGTCGAGAAGCTGGTTGAACGCGATGATGCCGCCGAAAGCCGAGGTCGAATCGCAGGCAAGCGCGCGCAGATAGGCATCCTTCAAAGACGGGCCGGTGGCGACACCGCAGGGATTGGCATGCTTGATGATGGCGCAGGCAGGCCCCGGCTCCGCCGAAAACTCGCCGATCAGTTCGAACGCCCCATCTGTGTCGTTGATGTTGTTGTAGGAAAGTTGCTTGCCCTGCAGCAGCTTCGCCGTTGCGACGCCCGGCCGGTTCTCCCCCGTCACGTAGAAGCCGGCGGTCTGGTGCGGGTTCTCGCCGTAACGCATCTCCTCCTTCAGCACGCCGCCGATCGTCCGGTAGCGGGGCATTTCGATGTCCAGCGCTTCGGCGAACCAGTTGGAGATAGCCGCGTCGTAGGCCGCCGTGCGGGCATAGGCCTTGGCCGCCAGCGTCTGGCGGAAGGTATAGGCCGTCTTGCCGTCATTCGTGCGTAGCGCCTCGATCAGGGCTGAATAGTCCGAGGGATCGACGACGATCGTCACATAGGCGTGGTTCTTCGCCGAGGCGCGGATCATCGCAGGACCCCCGATATCGATGTTCTCCACCGTGGTCGGATAATCGCCGCCGGCGGCGCGCACCTCTTCGAATGGATAGAGGTTGATGACAGCGAGATCGATACCTTCGATCCCGTGCGACTTCATCGCCTCCATATGCTCGGCATCGTCGCGAATGGCAAGAAGCCCGCCATGGACGTTCGGATGCAGCGTCTTTACCCGCCCATCCATGATCTCGGGAAATCCTGTCACCTCGGATACGTCGGTCACCGGCAGGCCGGCCGCCGCAATCGCCTTATGCGTTCCACCCGTGGAAAGAAGCCGAACTCCCTGCCCGGCAAGCGCCTGCGCCAGCTCGACGATCCCTGTCTTGTCCGAAACCGACAGCAGGGCGGTGCGGATCTTCACCATGTCGGGAGCGGGGATCTTCTTGGAAACGACGGCCATCGGGCTCTCCTGGAACGTGCTGCGGGCGGTGCGGAATGCGGGCCGCGTAGCACAGGTTTCCCGGAGAGGAAACGCCTATTCCAGCCGCCTCAGCATCCACCGGATATCACAGACATCGGGAACCGAGAACGCGATGACGATCTGCTGGCTCGGACGAACGCCGGAGGCGTCCGCAAAAAACAGATCCTCCTCGATCACGACGGGAAGCCCCGGCGCGCTGAAGTGCCAGGCTTCGCCGTCCGGCGCGACGAGCAGGACCGTTTCCCCATCCTGCTCCGACAGCGTAATGGCGGGATGAACGTGAAAACGGGCTGTCGCCTGCACAGGATCGGCCGCCCCACCTGCTTCCTCGGGGCGAAAAAGCCGGTCGCGCCCCTTGATCTTGTTGCCCTGGCTGCTCAGACCGATTTCACGCTCATGAAGGTAGCCGAATACACGCTGATAACCGTCATGGATCCCTCGCAGCCAGTCGTTTCCGTAGGCATCCTCCCATCGCTCGGCCTCTACCTCTTCGATTCCGGCGAGGATGGAAGTGCTGCAGACGTATGACCGCACTACACGGCTGGACGAGGTATCGTTCAGGGTCACCGCCGAGTGTGCGGCGGTCGAGCGCGCCAACTGTCGGTACTCCCTCGGCGCAAATTTCGGTGCGCCGCTGTTGACGATAAAGCGGTGCCGGCCTGCCGACATCTCGAACGCCAGGCAGCCGGCATGCGCCCTTTGCGACAGTTCCGGGGAGAGGGGTTTGCCAGTATCGATCAGCAGGACCGTACCGCCTGCCGCCAGCCGGTGGTAATTCATTTGCGGCAGCGACTTGAAGGGCTTGCCGGCCGTCTCGTCGTATCGAAGCACCGAGATCAGCTCGCTGGCCGGCGTGGAGGTGGCCCCGTTGAAGAGCGCGAGATCGCCATCCTGGTGACGAAAGAAGCGCAGGGCCGGGTACATGCGGTCGATGGCCGGTATGAGCTTTGACGGGATATCGTGCCCGAGATTGATATAGGTCTGCCGCAGCGGCAAAAGGTCGATAAGAAGGTCGAGAATCGCGCGGGGGTTTCGCGAGACATGCCCGCCGTCCGGCAGGATCTGTCGTTCCAGTTCCCGATCGAGCCGGCTTCCCTCTCTGCGGATATAGGCGTTGCGGGTCGGCATGGCGACGGATGCCATGGCGAGCGCGATCCGGATCCGCAGGCGCGTTTCCTCCCTCGGCAAGCCACGGACCAGACGCCGGAGATAGCGAACCTGATAGGCGAGGCTTCGCATGAACCGGCGGTAGAAGCCGGCCTCCGCTCCCTGCAGGACGATAGTCGAATGGGAAAGCCATGCGATAACCCGTTCCGCGACCACATGCGGCCGCCAGGCTATCCCGCGGGGGCGCCGCCCATAGCCGGCGATCCAGGTGGCGGTTATCGTCCGGGCACGCGCGCAGGCTTCGGCGGTGCGCTCGGCGCGGATATGCCGGAGCCAGGCGAAGGAGTGAAGGCGCTCTGCGAACACCGGCGTCGGCAGATCGACGTCGAAAGGCGACCGCCCTTCCGTATCGAGCAGCGTCCCCGCAAGCGGAAAGCGTCCCTGGGCGATCTCGTTGGCCACGAAGGGATCGACGGAGTGCAGGTCTGTCGGAGCAACGATGAGCCGGTCCGGAACGCCGGTGGAGAATGGCGTCAACGCCAGCCGCAGAGCGGCGCTGCGCCAGTAGGACCGGCGGCCGATTTCCCGCAAACCGAGAGCGATCAGCCGTCGGCGATCCGCGAGTGGGATGATCAACTTGGAACACTCCGCAGGAGCGAAAAGTCGTCCATCGGGGACGGATCGCCCTTTAGTTTATTCGAATACAATCGGCTGTGATGGTAAAGAAATGCTTATCGGCGACGCAGGACACTGGCGAAGAAGCCATCCATCCCACCCCTCGAGCCGCCCTCGGCAGGAAGCATCGCTGGGGTAGTGCGGAATTCGCCGGAAGATGAAATCGCATCCTCCAGCCCCGGCC
>JAEWKX010000269.1 GCA_023393575.1 Pseudomonadota bacterium | reverse complement strand
GTCCAGCCCCACGCCACGGCCCGCCAGCACACGCGCCAGGAGGTCCGGGACGCCGTGGACCTGGGCGATGGCCAAGGCCCGGTTCTCCGCCGCCTGGTCAAGCCGCGAGACCCACCGCTGGCCGCAGGCGGAGCGGTCGACGCCGAGAAACGCCCGCGGCACAGGGTCGACGGGACGATCGGCAGCAGAGGCAAGCGGCAGGTGTCTGGCTGTCATTCCGCCTTATTAACCGATCCCGTGTCATGACGGAATCACTTTATCCGCGAGGCTTCCGGCGTCCGACCCAAGCATCCGGCTTCAGAGCAGCGCCAGCACCACCCATGCCAGAACCGCCAGCGGCACCACGAGGACGAGAAGGATCGTCCAGTTGCGGCGTACCTCGGCATCGTCCGGATGCTCCTGGTCATTGGCATGCGCGGGCGTCGAACAGACGGCGGTGTTCGCGACGGCGACCTTCGCGCCGCCGCCGGCGAGACGGAATGTGGAATGACTTGCAAGCTTCGAAATCACGCTAGCGCCTCCCCGCGAAGGTGATGTCGGACACAGCATATTCCCTCGGAAGAGTCGGTGCTAGGTCCGTTCTCTTTCATCCCGGCATTTTGAAAGAAGGTGCCCGTCGCGCCTTCGATACCGCCGACGCCGCCATCAGAACGCTTTCGGGCGCTCGATGCGGATCACTTGCGGCTCGCCCACCAGGTAATCTTCCGCCTTGATCGCGGAGACCGCGTTACGCACCGATTCCTCGGTGGTTGCATGGGTGACGAGGATGATGGTCTTGGAATCTCCGGCCGCTCCGTTCGGGCTTGCCCGCTGCACGATCGATTCCAGCGAGATGCCGTTTTCGGCCATCCGCGTGGCGACGCTCGCAAACACCCCGGCGCGGTCCGCGACGGTGAGGCGGATGAAGTAGCCGCCCTCGTGGCTGCGCATCCGTGCCCGCTGGTAGGGAGCAAGGGTCGCCGCCGGCGTCCCGAGCACCGGGACCCGTTGGGCCCCCGGCCGGCTCTTGGCGATATCGGCTATATCGCCGAGGCCGGCCGCGGCCGTTGCGTCGCCGCCGGCACCGGGTCCCACCATCAGCAATTCACCGAGGATGTCCGATTCGATCGCGACGGCGTTCGTCACGCCGTCCACCTGCGCGATGACGGTGTCCCGCGGCACCATGGTGGGGTGGACGCGTTGCTCTATTCCTGAGTCGGTCCGCTGCGCCACGCCGAGCAGCTTGATGCGGTAGCCGAGATCGGCGGCCGCCTCGATGTCCTCGATCGAGATGTTGCCGATGCCTTCGAGATAAATCTCATCGGCCGCAATCTGTGAGCCGAATGCGAGCGTCGTCAGGATCGCGAGCTTGTGGGCCGTATCGTTGCCCTCGATATCGAAGGTGGGATCCGCTTCCGCATAACCGAGGCGTTGTGCCTCCTTCAGGCAGTCCGCAAAGGAAAGCCCTTCCTTCTCCATCCGTGTCAGGATGTAGTTGCAGGTGCCGTTCATGATCCCGTAGATGCGCGCCACCTTGTTGCCGGTGAGCGATTCCCTCAGGGCCTTGATGACGGGAATGCCGCCCGCCACCGCCGCCTCGAAGTTCAGGAGGACGCCCTTTTCCTCCGCAATCGTCGCCAGTTCGACGCCGTGGCGCGCGAGCAGTGCCTTGTTGGCCGTGACCACGTGAAGGCCGCGCTTCAGAGCGACGCGAACGGCGCGGTCCGCTGCTCCCTCGGCACCGCCGACGAGTTCGACAAACACGTCGATATCCGCATTCGCGGCCATCTCCTCGGGACTGTCGAACCAGGGGATGCCGGACAGTGCGACCCCGCGATCCCGCGACCGGTCCCTCGCACTGACGGCAGACACCTCAATGGCGCGTCCGCACGTGACCGCGAGCTCGTGCGCGCGCGTCGTGATGATCCGGACCAGGGAAGCGCCGACGGTTCCGAGACCCGCAATGCCAACCTTCAGGGCATCTGCCATGTTATCTTCCTGCGTCTGTAGGGGATCGGCAGCCCGGCCGGGCCGCCGGAGGTCAACGGCGGGCGTTCAGCGAAATCACGTTGTGCATGGTTTCGTCTGCCGTCGACAGGAACTTCTTGATGTTGCGGGCCGCCTGGCGGATGCGGTGCTCGTTTTCCACGAGCGCCAGACGAACATAGTCGTCGCCCATCTCGCCGAAGCCGACGCCGGGTGCGACGGCCACATCGGCCTTTTCCACGAGCAGCTTGGAGAACTCCAGCGAGCCCAGGTGCCTGAACTTTTCCGGGATCTTCGCCCAGGCGAACATGGTCGCCGCCGGCGGCGGCACCTCGAAGCCGGCCTTGCCGAAGCTCTCCACCATCACGTCGCGTCGGCGCTTGTAGACGTTGCGGACCTCAGCGATGTCGGAACCGTCGCCGTTCAGCGCATGGGTGGCGGCCACCTGGATCGGCGTGAAGGCACCGTAATCGAGATAGGACTTCACGCGCGTCAGCGCCGAGATCAGCCGCTCGTTGCCGACGGCAAAGCCCATGCGCCAGCCGGGCATCGAGAAGGTCTTCGACATGGACGTGAACTCGACGGTTACGTCGATGGCGCCCGGCACCTCGAGCACGGAGGGCGGCGGGTTGTTCTCGTCGAAGTAGATCTCCGAATAGGCGAGGTCCGAGAGCACGATGATGTCGTGCTTCTTCGCGAACGCGATCACATCCTTGTAGAAGTCGAGCGACGCTACATGAGCCGTCGGGTTCGACGGATAGTTGATGATCAGTGCCAGCGGCTTCGGGATCGAATGGCGGACCGCCCGCTCCAGCGGCGGGAAGAAGCTCTCGTCCGGCTCGACCGACATGGAGCGGATCACGCCGCCGGCCTTCAGGAAGCCGAAGGCATGAATGGGATAGGTCGGGTTCGGGCAGAGGATCACGTCGCCAGGCGCCGTGATGGCCTGCGCCATGTTGGCGAAGCCTTCCTTGGAACCGAGGGTCGCCACGACCTGGGTCTCGGGGTTGAGCTTCACGCCGAACCTGCGGGCATAGTAGGCCGCCTGGGCGCGGCGCAGCCCCGGTATGCCCTTCGAAGAGGAATAGCGGTGCGTGCGCGGGTCCTGAACCACTTCGCAGAGCTTGTCGACGATGTTCTT
>JAEWKX010000243.1 GCA_023393575.1 Pseudomonadota bacterium | reverse complement strand
CATCAGGCGTCTCGACGATCTGGCCATGGCCCGCGCGCTGGAGAGCCGCACCGGGCGCATCCTTCGAGGTCATCAGGTGGATGTCGGGATGCAACTCGTACGGGCCGTCGATGTTCTTCGAGCGCGCCATGGTGACGGCATGGTCGTAGCCGGTGCCGCCCTCCGCGGTCGTCAGGTAGTACCAGCCGTTCCGCTTGAAGAGATGCGGACCCTCGACGAGCCCAAGGGGGCTTCCGGCAAAAATGTTCTTGATAGGACCCTTCAGCGACTTCGTTTCCGGATCCCACTCCTGCAGCAGGATGCCGTCGAAGGCCGGATGCTTGGGCGCCCCGCCATAGCTCTCCGTGCGGTGGTTCCACTGCATGTTGAGGAACCACTTGCGGCCGTCATCGTCATGGAAGAGAGACGGGTCGAAACCGGAGGAATTGACATAGATCGGGTCGGACCACGCGCCCTCGACGGTGGGCGACGTGACGATGTAGTTATGCGCATCCTTGAAGTTGCCGTCGAGACGCTTGACGTCTGTATAGACCAGCCAGAACAGCCCGTCGGAATGGGAAAGACAAGGTGCCCAGATACCGCAGCTGTCGGGATTGCCGCGCATGTCGAGCTGGCTCGAACGCTCCAGCGGACGGCGCACGAGCGTCCAGTTCACGAGGTCGCGGGAATGATGGATCTGAACGCCCGGATACCATTCGAAGGTGGAGGTCGCGATATAATAGTCCTCGCCGACGCGGCAGATCGACGGGTCGGGGTTGAACCCCGTCAGGATCGGGTTGCGGATCATGACTATTCCTCCATTTCGTGTGTCGTCGTGGCCATCTTCGGGCATGAGCTGCCACCATCCGCCTGCCGTCACCTTCTCCTCGCATGCGGGAGAAGGGAGATGTGGCACCCCGCTTCGCCCCATCTCCGGGCGATGAGCAGGATACGTCCCCTCTCCCCGCCTGCGGGGAGAGGGCTGGGGTGAGGTGCTGTTTTATTCCTCAATGCTTGCGCGCAGGCCCCTGCCGCTCCGCCGAGGCAGCCCAGAGATTGATGTTGCCTTCCCTGGCATACCTGTCGATCTCGGCCAGTTCCTCGACCGTGAACTCCGGATTATCGAGCGCGCGCACGCATTCCTCGACTTGCTCCGGACGGCTGGCGCCGATCAGTGCCGTGGTGACGCGGCCGCCGCGCAGCACCCAGGCGATCGCCATCTGCGCCAGCGTCTGGCCGCGCTTCTCGGCGATGGCGTTCAGCGCACGCAGGTTCTGGATATTCTCCTCGCTCAGGAATTCGGAGCGCAGGGATTTGCCCTGGGCGGCCCGGCTGTCCTCCGGCACGCCGCCGAGATATTTCGAGGTCAGCATGCCCTGGGCAAGCGGCGAGAAGACGATCGAGCCGATGCCGAGATCGTCGAGCGTGTCGAGCAGGCCGTCCTCCTCGATCCAGCGGTTGATCATCGAATAGCTCGGCTGGTGGATGAGGACGGGCGTACCGAGTTCCTTCAGGAGCGCCGCCGCCTCGCGCGTCCGTTGCGAGTTGTAGGAAGAGATCCCGACGTAGAGGGCCCTGCCCGACCGGACGATGTGGTCCAGAGCACCGCAGGTCTCCTCCAGCGGCGTGTCGGGGTCGAAGCGGTGCGAATAGAAGATATCGACATAGTCGAGGCCCATGCGCTTCAGGCTTTGGTCGCAGGACGCGATCAGGTACTTGCGGCTGCCCCATTCGCCATAGGGGCCGGGCCACATGTTGTAGCCGGCCTTGGACGAGATGACCAGTTCGTCGCGGTGGCCTTCGAAATCGGTGCGCAGGATCTCGCCGAAGGCGATCTCGGCGCTGCCGCCCGGCGGCCCGTAGTTGTTGGCGAGGTCGAAATGGGTGATGCCGAGGTCGAAGGCCTTGCGGCAGATCGCCTGCTTTCGCTCATGCGGCGTGTCGTTTCCGAAATTGTGCCACAGCCCCAACGACAGCGCCGGCAGTTTGAGGCCGGAGCGGCCGCAGCGGTTGTACTTCATCTTCGAATAGCGGTCGTCAGCCGGTTGCCAGGCCATGACATCCTCCTTCTGTCCTGATGCGACGCGGGCGCGAACGGCCCGCATCGCATTGATAGCCCATCACCGCAGAAGTGCCAGTGCTTCGTCTATGCCGAGCGGCTCCGGCTGGGTGCAGGTGGTCGTCATCTCAACGAACCGCCCCTCCTCGCCGGATTTCAGGATCGAAGTCAGCACGTCGATGCCATGCAGCGAACGGTCGAGCGAGCAGCGCGGGTCACGGTTCTCGATCAGCGCCATGGCCATGTCTGCAAGCCCGGCGGCACGATAGTTGGCCCGCGGGCCGTTAGGATGCTCCTGGTTGGCCTTCGAGAACGGATGATCCCAGGCGGGCAGCGGCTTGATGTCCTTGTCGCGGCCGGACGCCTCCACAAGGCCGCCGAAGAAGTTCGGGTCGGGAACGTAAAGCGAGCCTTCGGTGCCGTAGAGCTCCATGTTGGCGTGACGGTGCGACCAGACATCCCAGCTCGCCGACATGGTGATCGTCGCACCGTTCACGAATTCCAGCAGCGCATGGATGTTCGTCGGCGTCTCAACCGGAATCGTCTGGCCGGCGAGCTGCTGGCTGGTGACGGTGCGGGTCGGGTTCGCCATGGTCGTGAGCGCCGCGACACGCTTCACCGGACCTTTCAGGTTGATGCGGTTCGCAACGTAATACGGACCGAGGTCGAGAATCGGTCCGCCGCCCTTGAGGAAGAAGAAGCCGGGATTGGGATGCCACATCTCCATGCCGGGGCTCATCACATGGCAGGTGCCGGAGGTGATGCGTCCGACGCCGCCCTCGTCGATGTACTTGCGGGCAAGCTGATGGGCTCCGCCGAGGAAGGTGTCGGGGGCGCAGCCGATCGCCAGCCCCTTTTCCCTGGCGATGCGACGCAGTTCCTCGCCCTCCTCGAGTGACAGCACCAGCGGCTTTTCGGAATAGACGTGCTTGCCCGCTTCCAGGATCGCCTTGGAGACGGCGAAATGGGCGTCGGGGATGGTGAGGTTGACGATGACGTCGAGCTCGTCATTGGCGAGCAGTTCCTCGATCGACTGTGCCTTGACGCCGTATTCCTCCGCCCGCAGTTCTGCCGCGCTGCGGTTGAGGTCGGCGCAGGCGAGCATCTTGATGCCCTTGAACAGCGGCGCCAGCGCCAGGTAGGTGATGGAGATATTGCCGCATCCGATGATGCCGACGCCGAGTTCCTTGGCCATGTGGGGCTCCGAAA
>JAEWKX010000192.1 GCA_023393575.1 Pseudomonadota bacterium | reverse complement strand
GTCCCGCTCCTCATCTCTGGCCAGATAGGGGGCCGACATGGCAATCTTGATCATATTGCGGTCCGCGGACATGGATTTCATGGACTTCTCCGTGACGTTGGCTGACTTCGATAAGAGACCAGTTGCTCAACCCGTGACGAAGGCCCGCCGCCGGATTTCTCAACCGCCTCCCATCCCCTCTTCGTTCCCGCGAGGCCTTGCCATTCGAACACAGCCCCCTAGTTCTCCATCAAGGACCGATCCGCTGAAGCCGAAGGCAGGCAACAGTTCGCCGTTCCGGCGGGTTAACGTCGCGCCGCCGAAAAAGTTCCAATAAAAAAAACCCGGCTCGAGGCCGGGTTTCCTAATGCAACGAAAGCCTGTTCCTACGCCGCTTCGTCCTGCGACTCGTCTTCCTCCACCACCTTGCCGCGCTTAGGCCCCTTGGCCAGATTGACCTCGATGAGGCGGACGGCTTCGGTATCGGACATCTTGTTGACCGCAGCGATCTCCCTCGCCATACGGTCCAGAGCAGCTTCATACAACTGGCGTTCCGAATAGGATTGCTCCGGCTGATTTTCGGCGCGGTAAAGGTCGCGCACCACCTCGGCGATGGAAATCAGGTCACCGGAATTGATCTTCGCATCGTACTCCTGGGCGCGCCGCGACCACATGGTACGCTTCACGCGAGCCTTGCCCTGGACGACCTTGAGCGCACGATCGACGAAATCGGTCTCCGACAGTTTGCGCATGCCGATGCTGACGGCCTTCGCCACAGGCACCTTCGGCCGCATCTTGTCTTTCTCGAAGTCGATGACAAAAAGCTCGAGCTTCATGCCCGCCACTTCCTGTTCCTCGATAGCGGTGATCATGCCTACGCCATGGGCAGGATATACAATTGCTTCACCGGTCTTGAAGCCCTGACGTGCCGGAGATTTCTTCTGCTGGGTGGTCATACGTGTCACAAACTCCCTGTTACGCACCCGGTAAACAACCGGGGCCGGGTCAGGCAGGCCCGGATGAGACGGGGGAAACCGTCGGGTCACTCAATACTGGTCCGACCAACGTGCACAAAAGAACTCCACCGCAATCCCGCGAAGACATGTAGAACGGCAATGTCACGGGAACCACGTTGACTGGTCTGTTACTTTCGTGATGTTTTTCGGGCACGCAAGTGCCGCCTTGTGGAACAGTGTCTTCTGTCTACCACAAAAAAGTGCGTAAATCAATAATTTGCTTTTGTAAGCAGTCCGAGGAGATCAACTGCCGTCTACTCAACAGAACGGCAGAGGGGCGGATTTTCACCCTTTCGCCCGGACACGACGCGGGACTCGATCAGTCTCCCTGGCCTGGCTCCGACGAGAAGTACTGCTCAAACTTACCGGGCACGCCGTCCATTTCCTTCGCTTCCGGCATGGGCTCCCGCTTGACGGTTATGTTGGGCCAGACTTGGGCGTATTCCGCATTGACCTTCAACCACTTGTCCAATCCGGGCTCGGTGTCCGGCTTGATGGCTTCTGCCGGACATTCCGGTTCGCAAACCCCACAGTCGATGCATTCGTCCGGGTGGATGACCAGGAAGTTCTCGCCTTCGTAGAAGCAGTCTACCGGACAAACCTCGACACAGTCGGTGTACTTGCAGCGGATGCAATTGTCAGTCACGACGTAGGTCATGCGGCACTCCAGAAATCGCAGTCGGGCGGCTTCGCCTGGGAGGTGAGCAAACCGCCGGTGCGGATGCAGATCCGCGTCCCGTGGGACCGCCGGCGCACCCGCGTTCGAGTGTGAGGTAAAACCTTTCCGGACGGTTAGCAAGGACAAACCTTCTGCGGAAACGGCAGTAGGAAGAGCATTATTTCTCGGCGAGCGCCCGCGTTTACCGTTAACCTCCCCATTCCGGAGATCTGCTGCAACTGTCATGGCTTCGGCCGTCTTTGCGCGCGCTCGAACGGTGTCAGGACTTTCTGCTCCCCCAGACTTTCGGAGATGTCGGAGTAAAGCAGGCGCGCCTCCTCGAAGGGACCCCGGCGCGCGCCTCCCTCCCGGACGACCAGAAGAACGTCCCGCCGCTCAAGAGCGATCCCTACCTTGTCCCCCGGCCGTACCGTGAGACTGGATTGCCGAACCACCGCACCGTTCACCGTCACCGAACCGGAGCCGACAAGCGCCTGGGCGGCCGATCGCGACTTGGCCATACGCGTGAAGAAGAGCCATTTGTCGATGCGCTGAAGCGAACCGGCCGGTAGCTCGACGTCATCCATGGCGCTACTTCTTCATCTGTTCCTTCAGCGCAGCAAGCTTTGCGAAGGGCGAGTCGGGATCCACCGGCTTTTCCTTGCGGGGCGGCTTGGCCTCGAAACGTGCCGACTGCGGCGGTTTGCCGCGCTCCTGCCGGTCCGGACGTTCGCCCCGCGGCGGCCGATCGCTCTTGCCGTCCGGGCGACGGCTATCCCGGCCTGGCTTGCCGCCGTCGCGAGAACCTCGTTCTCCCTGAACGCGACCTTCGCCCCGGCGGTCATGGCGACGGTCGGCAGCTTGCGGGCGCCCGTTCCGCTGGTTTTCATTGCGGCCACCGGGACGCC
The DNA here is from genome assembly GCA_023393575.1 of Pseudomonadota bacterium. Classification (GTDB taxonomy): domain Bacteria; phylum Pseudomonadota; class Alphaproteobacteria; order Rhizobiales; family Rhizobiaceae; genus Neorhizobium. Next base: position 4,804 of record JAEWKX010000192.1, on the reverse strand, counting down.
AGAGAAGAACCGGCTTGGGCGCGTCGGGCTCTGTGGCCGAGGCTGCGTCACCGTCAGCCGGCACCTGCTTGTCTGCCGGCGCTTCGGCGGCAGCGGATTGTTCCGCGGCGGGCTTTGCGTCGCCAGCAGCCTCCGTCGGCGTCTCGTCCTTCTCGCCCTCCGGCTCCACCTCTGCAGCCGTGTCTCCCGCTTCGCCGCCACCTACGGCCTCCACTGCGGGCTGCTGCGACGACAGGAAGGCGGCAGCTTCATCCGCAGTTACGACATCGGCGCGGTAGCCGAGCCCCTTCAGTATCTCTTCCATATCGTCCGGAGTGGCGCCAAGAATGGAAAGCATGGACGTGGTGGCCGTGAACCGGCGTCCATCATAAGCGCCCTCCGGACGTGGCGATGTACCCGGCTTCCACTGCAGCAGGGGACGAATGAGATCCGCCAGACGCTCGAGAATGTCGATGCGCACTGCTCGCTTCCCAAGGAAGCGGAAGCCGGCCAGCCTGTAGAAGGTGCGCTCGAAGCCCGGATCGGCAACCACCGAGGTCCGGCCGGCAGCCAGTGCCGGTATCAGGTCGCCATAGCCCGGCTTGTCCAGCCCGTCGTTCCTGAGGGCCCAGAGCAGGGTGATCAGTTCCGCTGGCGCAGGCTTGAGCAGCGCCGGCATGAAGATGTGATAGGCGCCGAAGCGTATGCCGTACCGCCGCATCGAAGCACGCGCATCCTGATCGAGCGACTTGACGTCGTCGGCCACATCCCGCCGGAAGAGAACGCCGAGGTTCTCGACGAGCTGGAATGCCAACCCCTTGGCCAGACCTTGGAGATCTTCAGCACGCGAGAGGTCGTCGAGCGGCTTCAGGACCGTGGCGATATGGTGGTTGACGAATCTTTCGATGCGGGCGAGCACGTGCTCGCGGGCCGTTCCCGTCAGTTGCTCGTCGGAAAGAAGGAGCACCCGCGGGCGCATGATGTGATCGCTCTCGGCAAGCCGCGCAACAGGATCGCCGAGCCATCGGACGAAACCATCCGATCCGACCGCCAGGTCACCGTTGCCGGAAGCATACAGCCGCGCCGCACGGGCTTCGAACTCGAGCGAGAGAGCCTTCTGCGCCGCGGTCTGGACAGCCTTCGCGTCCGGCCCTTCCGCCCCGGCGATGGGCGTGAACCGGAATCCGGCCAACTGTCCGACGTGATGGCCCTCGACAAAGACATCACCATTCACACTGATTTCTGCTTCCAGCATCGCATTCTCTCTCAGGCGCTTCATGAGCACAGATGTCCTGCGATCAACAAAGCGTTTCGTCAACCGTTCATGTAGGGCGTCCGACAGCCTGTCCTCAATTTCTCTGGTCTTTTCTTGCCAGTGTGTCGGATCAGCCAGCCAGCCGGGGCGGTTCGAGACATAGGTCCATGTCCTGATCTGGGCAATTCGTGCCGACAGCGTGTCGATCTCTCCGTCTGTCCGGTCAGCGCGTTTCACCTGTTCGGCCATGAAGTCTTCATTCACCGTCCCGTGGCGCACCAGATCGAAGAAAAGCGTCGAAATGAGGTCTGCATGCTGAGCCGGCGCGATCCGACGGTAGTCCGGCAGCGCGCAGGCTTCCCAGAGTTTCTCCACCCGTGCCGGCGTGGTCGCCGCATCGATGATCTCCGGATAGCGCGAAAGATGATCCAGCGCCTGGCTGTCCGTCGCCGGCAGTGCGCGGGTCAGACCCGAAATGCTCGGCGCGACGTCGAGGCTGGCGCGCAAGTCCCGGATCGACGCGAAATCCAGCGCCTTGGAGCGCCACTGAAGAACCTTCACGTCCTCGAATTCGTGGCTCTCGATGCGCTCGACCAGTTCCTCGTCGAGCGGCTGGACCTGGCCGGTGGCGCCGAAGGTGCCGTCACGGACGTGGCGGCCGGCACGACCGGCGATCTGTCCCATCTCTCCCGGGGTAAGGTCCCTGAACTGGAAGCCGTCGAACTTTCGGTTCTGGGCGAAGGCGACATGGTCGACATCGAGGTTGAGACCCATGCCTATCGCATCGGTCGCCACCAAGTATTCGACATCACCCTCCTGATAGAGGCCCACCTGTGCATTGCGCGTCCGCGGGCTGAGCGCACCGAGAACGACGGCCGCCCCGCCCCGCTGCCTTCGGATCAGTTCCGCGATCGCATAGACGTCGTCCGAGGAGAAGGCGACGATCGCCGAACGTTGCGGAAGCCGAGTGATCTTCTTCTGCCCGGCATAGAACAGTTGCGACATGCGGGGTCTTTCGACAACCGTGATGCCCGGCAGGATTCGCTCCAGGATCGGTCGCATCGTGCCCGCACCGAGCAGGAGGGTCTCCTCCCGCCCGCGCAGATGCATTATCCGGTCGGTGAAGATGTGGCCCCGTTCCAGGTCCGCCGCAAGCTGCACCTCGTCGATGGCGACGAAAGCGGCATTCGTCTCGCGCGGCATTGCCTCGACGGTGCAGACGGAAAAACGAGCACCCGGCGGAGTAATCTTCTCCTCGCCCGTAACGAGCGCCACGGCGGCCGCCCCGACCTTTTCCACCACGCGCGTATAAACCTCGCGTGCCAGCAGTCTCAGTGGAAGGCCTATGACGCCGCTGCCGTGGGCCACCATCCGCTCGATGGCATAATGGGTCTTGCCTGTATTGGTGGGGCCGAGCACGGCAATCACGCCGCGACCACTCAGCATCATGGGCTGGAAATTCAAAACCGTGTCCGCAAAACGTTGTCTCGCCGGAGGCGGGGGGCCAGGCCGGCTTTGCCAGAAATGGCTATCGGCCATCGGAATGACAAGGCGCCGTCCCGCTTCTCCCGCATTTTATGCAAGCTCAAGGCCGCAGAACAAAGCGGAACGAATCGGCGACGAATCGGTGACTCCGTCCGGTGCGGGTTTGTTCTTTTAGCTTCTTCCTCAATTTGCGCGGCACAAGCTTCTACCCGTTGAACTGGAACATTTGCGACGGAGCATTGCAGACTTGGAACAAAGCGGTAGAGAATGCGTTTGTTCCCGCATCGTGAAATGTCCGGATGGGAGAAAAACATGCTCGGAACGGTGTTGCTGGTCATCCTGATACTGCTTCTGATCGGCGCTCTGCCGAATTGGGGTTACAGCCGCAGCTGGGGTTATGGACCGTCAGGAGGTCTGGGACTGATCCTTATTATCGTGCTCATTCTCCTGCTCATGGGCAGGATCTAGGTAAAGCGTCATCAAAAACGGGAAGGAAAAACCATGAAGAAGATCTTGCTCGCAGCCGCCCTTATCGGCTCTCTCGCATCCTGCACTTCCACCGAGCGCGGCACGGCAATCGGCGCCGGCACCGGCGCCGTCATCGGCGGCGTTGCGACGAACAGCTGGGGCGGCGCGGCGGTGGGTGCCGTGGCCGGGGGTGCCGTCGGCGCACTGGTCGGCGCATCCCAGGAACGCTCCGGCTACTGCGTCTATCGCGACCGTTACGGCCGCACCTACGAAGCGCGCTGCCGCTAAGTTCCACCTCTTTCGCAAAGAAAATCGGCGCCGTTCGTTCGGCGCCGATTTTGTTTGTCCCGTCTCACGCGGTCATCAGGCGAAATATTGGCCGCCATTCACCGTTATCGTAGACCCGGTGATGAAGCCCGCATCCTCCGAGGCCAGGAACACGACGCAGCGCGCGATCTCCTCAGGCTCCCCCAATCGTCCGACCGGTATCTGCGGGATGATCCGCTCGTTCAGGACCTTCTCGGGTACCGCCTTCACCATCTCGGTGGCGATATAGCCGGGACATATCGCGTTTACGGTGATGTTCTTCGCCGCTCCCTCCTGTGCGAGGGCCTTGGTGAAGCCGAGATCTCCGGCCTTGGCGGCTGAATAGTTGACCTGGCCCATCTGACCCTTCTGCCCATTGATGGACGAGATGTTGATGATGCGCCCGAAACCCCGGTCGCGCATCCCGCCCCAGACTTGCTGGGTCATGTTGAAGGTGCCTGTCAGGTTCGTGGCGATCACCTCGTTCCACTGCTCAGGAGTCATCTTGTGAAACATGGCATCGCGGGTGATGCCCGCATTATTGACGAGCACCTCGACCGGACCCAGCTCGGCTTCCACCTGCCGCACGCCCTCGGAACAGGCCTGATAGCTGGAGACGTCCCATTTGAAGACCGGGATTCCCGTCTCATCTCCAAAGGCTTTGGCTTTGCCGTCGTTGCCGGCATAGTTGGCGGCGACCCGGATGCCTGCGGCGCTCAATGCTACGCAGATGGCGGCGCCAATGCCGCGTGTCCCGCCTGTGACAATTGCTACCCTGCTCATCGACTACTCCCCACTCCAGGCCAAGGATCGCCCCATGACCGCCGGCACCAAGTTCGACTTTCAAGCAGACCGCCGCCTCCGGCAGGGAAGCGAAGACCGACCTCACATCGCTTCGAAGCACATGGCGACACCCATGCCGCCGCCTATGCAGAGCGTGGCGAGACCTTTCCTGGCCTTTCGCCTCTTCATCTCGAACAGAAGCGTGTTCAGGATGCGCGCGCCGGATGCACCGATCGGGTGACCAATGGCGATCGCGCCGCCGTTGACGTTGACGATCGCCGGATCCCAGCCGAGTTCCCTGTTGACCGCGCAGGCCTGAGCGGCGAACGCCTCGTTGGCCTCGACGAGGTCGAGATCGCTCGCCTTCCACCCGGCCTTCTCCAGAGCCTTGCGGGACGCGGGGATCGGCCCGGTGCCCATGATCTGGGGATCGACGCCGGCCGTGGCCCAGGAGACGATCCGCACCATCGGCTGAATGCCGCGCCGCGCCGCCTCTTCCTCCGTCATCAGAACCGCAGCCGCCGCCCC
>JAEWKX010000127.1 GCA_023393575.1 Pseudomonadota bacterium | reverse complement strand
CGTGGCGCTGCGGGGAGCGGCGTGAGATGGCGGAGCCCAACGGAGGCGGATGAGTAGGCTGTGGTCGCGGGGAACTACGGCCCGCTCGCCGGTTCAGGCGCCATCTGGGTGATGACCACCGGTTCTGCGATGGATCCGCCTATGAATAGCGCGCTCGACTTACTTCGGCCCGCCACAGGCGTCAGGATTGCCGACAATGCCACGCCGCCCTCGCCGAGGGGGAGAAGACCGGAGAGGGTCACGTTGATCGTGTCGCCTTCGATCACGCCGGACTGGATTTCCGCCAGTCCCCGCTCAAAGGTCGCGGCAAGCTCGAGGCGCTGATACAGGAAATCCTGTCCTTCCGGGTTCTTCAGCGGCAGGTAGCCCCGGGTACCCACCCGATGAAGGATGGTTCCGGGATCCAGATCCGGCAGGATGCCGGCAGCCGTCGTGATGCGGAAGGAGCCGCGGCCCTCCTGCACGCGCGTCCAATCGCCTTGAGGAAGGGTCGCGGAAAGCTCCAGGGAGCCGGCTGCGACAGGTACAGGCCCGCCGACGCCCAGTTTCCGGAAGATCGCATCCAGATTGGCGTTGCGGATCGCCAGGTGGAGATCTGTCCTAGGTTCGCCGGGTTCGGGCGCTGTCACCATCCGGCCGGTGATCCTGCCGCCTTCCAATGAACCGTCGACGATATCGGTGCGGGACTGATTGTTCTCGTTCACGATGCTGAGCGCTGCCTGCGCCAGGGAAAAGGGACCGGCTGCAACCTCCTGGGCCGAGAGGCGCAGGTCCAGTTCCAGCCCGTTCAGCAGCGGATCGACGCTCCCTGTCTCGCCGCCGGGGCTGGCGAGCGGCTTCAGGGCGGCAATATCGAGCCGGTCGAATGCCAGCGTGCCGGTCAGCCGCGGCGGCCGCTCCGCCGGAAACAGAAGATCGACGATGCCGGTCGCCTGCATCCGGTTCAGCGCCATGTGGAGCTTGTCGAAACGCAGTGCGTCCTCCGTCGTCAGCACTTCCGCATCCAGGGAAAATTGCTGGCCATCTCCCAATGCCGGGACCGGTGTTCCCATCCAGGCGGCAGCAGCGCCGACGTCGGTGCTGGAAAGGCCGAGTTGGCCGGAGACGAAACCATGGCGCGCGAAGCTGGCGCGACCGCTGAACTGCGCAAGCAACAGATCGGAATTCAGGTCCAGGTCGAGAGAGGCTTCCCGTCCCGATAGAAGAAGGAGGAGTTGTCCCGACGCCAGGTTTACATCGATGTTTCTTCCGTTGACGAGAGCTGTTGCCTCCAGAGACGCCGGTTCAGAGAATTTCGGCCAGTGGAGGTCGCCGGTTATGCCGGACGCGCCCCACTCCAGCCCGGTGATGCCGTCCCTCAGTTCCAGCCGGCCATTCTCGATGAGCACGTCGCCGATGGCGCGATCGAGGGACGGATCGACCGAGACACCGCCGCCGGCCGGCTCGGCATTGAGCGCGGCGTCGCCGAGAAGGCCTTCCTTCATCCAGTTCAACTCGCCGGTGTCGTTCCGGGTGAGGTAGATTTCGGGTTCGGTAAGAGTAAAGTCCTCGAAGGCGGGTCGCCCGCGAAATGCACCGAGAAAATTGAATTCGGCAGAAACGCGGGAGATGCGCGCGAGAACCGTCACTCCCGTGGCCGCCGGCCTCACGATCGACACGTGGCTCAGCTCGATCCGGGGCTCGGGCCAGAACGTAAGGGTCGGAGAGCCATCGACCATCACCTCATGGCCCGTCCACTCCGCCAGTGTCCGTTCCATTGCGCCGCGCACCGCGGCAGTCGATACCACCACCGGTGCCACGATCCGCACGGCGATCGCGGCCACGAAGAGAAATGCAATGACGAGGAGGGCCGGCCGCCACCAGCGGTGCGAAGCTCTTATCAGTCTTGTGCCGGCCATCGCCTGCATGCGTCACCGATCTGAAAGGGGCCCGGTTGTCCGCCGGCGTCAGGGCGGCTGGGAGATGGCGATATAGGAAATCCGTGGAGGGTGCAAACATCACCGGCTTTCCCGCGGCAGCGGTTTATTTTGCGCTGCAGCATGCTATACCATGCTCTATTGGGATGGAGGAAATACATGACAGTTGAAAACCCCCTTTGGAGTCCGTCACGGGAGCAGTTGGAGACATCGCCGCTTCGGACTTTCATGTCGTGGTGCGGCGAGCGATACGGCAGTCCTCAGTCAAGCCCGGACGACTTTCATCGGTGGTCCGTCGAAGCCCCCGAAGAATTCTGGAGTGCGATCTGGACCTTCTGCGGCGTGAAGGGGGAGCCCGGGGCCCAGGTGCTGCTGGACGGCGACGAGATGCTGGCTGCCCGCTTCTTCCCGGAGGCAAGGCTCAACTTCGCTGAAAACCTGTTGGCGCGGCATGGCCAGGAACACGCCCTTGTTTTCGGGGGGGAGGACACGGTCCGCGGCCGGTGGTCATGGGACCGCCTGCGCACGGAAGTATCGCGCATGCAGCAGGCGATGCAGGCTGCCGGCATCCGGCGGGGAGACCGCATCGCCGCGATGATGCCGAACGTCCCGGAGACGGTGGCGCTGATGCTGGCGGCGGCATCCCTCGGAGCCGTCTGGTCCTCATGCTCCCCAGATTTTGGCGAGCAGGGCGTTCTCGACCGCTTCGGCCAGATCGAGCCGAGCCTGTTCTTTGCCTGCGACGGTTACTGGTACAACGGGAAACTGCAGGAGGTCTCCGACAAGGTCCGTGCGGTCGCCTCCGCCCTCGGTGTGCCTGTGGTGATCGTTCCCTATGCGGGAGATGCACCCGCACTCGCTGCCTCCCTCGCCGACGGCCGGACGCTGCCGGATTTCCTCGCGCCCTTCCAGAGCCGTGAAATCGAGTTCCTTCCGCTGCCCTTCTCCCATCCGCTCTACATCCTCTTTTCCTCCGGCACGACGGGTGTCCCGAAGTGCATCGTGCATTCCGCGGGCGGAACCCTGCTGCAGCACCTGAAGGAGCACCGGCTGCATTGCGGGATCGAGCCGGGAGAAAAGCTCTTCTACTTCACCACCTGCGGCTGGATGATGTGGAACTGGCTGGTTTCGGGCCTCGCGGTGGGAGCCACGCTTTGCCTCTTCGACGGCTCCCCCTTCGCTCCCGACGCGGCGGTGCTGTTCGACTATGCACGGGAAGAGGGCTTTGCCGTCTTCGGGACCTCGGCAAAATATATCGACGCGGTCCGGAAAAGCGGCATCGTACCGCGTGAAACCCATGACCTGCCGTCTTTGCGGCTCATGACCTCGACGGGGTCGCCACTGTCGCCCAAGGGCTTCTCCTTCGTCTACGAAGGCATCAAGCCGGACGTGCACCTGGCCTCCATTTCGGGGGGGACGGATATCGTCTCATGCTTCGTGCTGGGCAACCCGCTGAAGCCGGTCTGGCGAGGCGAGATCCAGGGTCCGGGCCTGGGCCTTGCGGTCGATGTCTGGAACGACGAGGGAGAGCCTGTCCGCGGGGAGAAGGGCGAACTGGTCTGCACCAGGCCGTTCCCGTCCATGCCGATCATGTTCTGGAACGACCCGCAAGGCGAGAAGTACAGGGCTGCCTATTTCGATCGCTTTCCGAACGTCTGGTGTCACGGTGACTTTGCCGAGTGGACGGAGCATGGAGGCATCGTCATCCATGGCCGCTCCGATGCCACGTTGAACCCGGGCGGCGTGCGCATCGGTACGGCGGAGATCTACAATCAGGTCGAGCAACTGCCGGAAGTGGCGGAAGCCATCTGCATCGGGCAGGACTGGGATGGGGACGTGCGCGTCGTCCTCTTCATCCGCCTCGCTCCGGGCGTCGCCCTCGATGACGATCTGGTCAGGACCATCAGGAACCGGATACGCACCGGCGCCTCGCCGCGGCACGTTCCGGCCAAGGTTGTCGCGGTTGCGGATATCCCGAGGACCAAGTCGGGAAAGATCGTGGAACTGGCGGTGCGGGACGTCGTCCATGGCCGGCCGGTCAAGAACAAGGAGGCTCTGGCCAACCCTGAGGCGCTCGAGCTCTTTGCCGATCTGGAAGAGCTCGGAACCTGATGATCATGGTTGAGGTGGCTCATTCCGCCGCGGTCTTGGTTGCTTTCCGGACACTGCCGTCGAATGCGAGACCTCGTGTCTCGTTTTAACGCGCCGTTAGGAAGTATTGGCCAACAGTAAAGCACACAGAGTTATCTCGTGTAAGCCGGATCTGGAGCGGCGCTCCCGGACATGAGGATCCGATCGGCACGTCAAACAGCATTACCTCAAGGCGGCACCAGCCGCCTTCTTTTTTGCCCCCTGTCAGGGCCGTTTGTCGAGGGAGCGCGAGACGAGCACGACGGGTACCAGTCCCGCGGCGATGATGATCATGGCCGCGACGGACGCGTCCTCGATCCTGGCGCGGGAGGCATCCTCGTAGACGAGCGTGGCGAGCGTGTTGAAGTTGAACGGCCTGAGCAGCATGGTGGCCGAAAGCTCCTTCATCGTCTCGATGAACACGAGGAGGGCTGCGGTTATCATTGCGGGCCTGATGTTGGGGAGAAGGACCGTCGACAGCGTCTGCAACTGGTTGCGGCCCAGAGTGCGTGCCGCCATGTCGAGGTGAGGGGAGAGCTTCTGGAACCCGGCCTCCAGCGTGCCCTCGGCCATGGTCATGAACCGTGCGGTGCAGGCGTAGACAATCGCCGTACCGGTGCCGGAAAGAAGAAGGCCGGTCGATATTCCGAAGTTCGACCGCAGGAAACCGTCGAGGGCGTTGTCGAGGTTCGCCATCGGGATCAGCACGCCGATGGCGAGCACCGTGCCCGGTATCCCGTATCCGAGGGAGGCCACCCGTCCGGAAAAAGCGGTAATCGATGATCGGTCGCACCGCATGGCATAGGAGAGGACGAATCCCAGCTGAACGGCGATGACGGCGGTCGCCGCCGATACCGCGACGCTGTTCCAGAA
>JAEWKX010000052.1 GCA_023393575.1 Pseudomonadota bacterium | reverse complement strand
GGCCAGGAGGACCGCTGCCGACACCGGGCGCTGGTTGTTTTCGATCTGGTTCAGGTAGCTGGTGGAAATGCCGATGCGTTCGGCGAACTGGCTCTGGGTCGCATTGCCCGCAACCCTCAATTCCCGTACCTTCCGTCCGATGAAGAGCTTACCGATCGCCATTTCGCAAATTCGCAATTTTCACTTCGCGATTTTATAATTTGGCACTCGCACGCGTTCAATGCTTTTCCGCAGGACGTGCTGCAAATAAGGAAGACGAAGAGACCCCGGGGAGTTGCAAATGCGGGCAGTGCTGCATGAATTGGAGAGGCGCCGGTCGGAGGCATGGCTCGGCGGTGGCGAGAGGCGCATCGCCGCGCAGCACGGGAAGGGCAAGCTGACCGCGCGCGAACGCATCGAGGTCCTTCTCGACGAGGGCTCCTTCGAGGAATTCGACATGTACGTTACCCACCGGTCGGTGGATTTCGGCATGGAGAGCCAAAAGATCGCCGGCGACGGCGTCGTCACCGGCTGGGGAAGGATCAACGGGCGTCAGGTCTACGTCTTCTCCCAGGATTTCACCGTGCTCGGCGGCTCTCTCTCCGAGACCCACGCCCAGAAGATCTGCAAGATCATGGACATGGCCGTGCGGGTCGGCGCGCCGGTGATCGGCCTCAACGATTCCGGCGGTGCCCGAATCCAGGAAGGCGTCGCCTCGCTCGCCGGCTATGCGGAGGTCTTCCGCCGCAATGCCGAGGCCTCCGGCGTCATCCCGCAGATCTCCGTGATCATGGGTCCCTGCGCCGGCGGCGCGGTCTATTAGCCCGCCATGACCGACTTCATCTTCATGGTACGCGACAGCTCCTACATGTTCGTCACCGGACCGGACGTGGTGAAGACCGTGACCAACGAGATCGGCACGGCCGAAGAACTCGGCGGCGCCGGCACCCATACGAAGAAGTCTTCCGTCGCGGACGCCGCCTACGAGAACGACATCGAAGCGCTGGAGGCGACGCGCCGGCTCTTCGACTTCCTGCCGCTCAGCAATCGCGAGAAGCCGCCGGTGCGGCCGTTCCACGACGATCCGTCCCGCATCGAGAACCGCCTGGACAGTCTGATTCCGGACAGTCCGGCCAAGCCCTACGACATGAAGGAACTGATCCTCGCGATCGCCGACGAGGGCGACTTCTTCGAGATCCAGGAGGCTTTCGCCAGGAACATCATCACCGGCTTCATCCGCATCGAAGGCCAGACGGTCGGGGTCGTGGCCAACCAGCCGATGGTGCTGGCCGGCTGCCTCGACATCGATTCCTCCCGCAAGGCGGCACGCTTCGTGCGCTTCTGCGACGCCTTCTCGATCCCGATCCTGACGCTCGTCGACGTTCCGGGCTTCCTGCCGGGCACGGCGCAGGAATATGGCGGCGTCATCAAGCACGGCGCCAAGCTTCTCTTCGCCTATTCGGAAGCCACCGTGCCGATGGTGACGCTGATCACCCGAAAGGCCTATGGCGGCGCCTATGACGTGATGGCGTCGAAGCATATCGGCGCCGACATCAACTATGCCTGGCCGACGGCCGAGATCGCCGTGATGGGCGCCAAGGGGGCGACCGAGATCCTCTACCGGTCCGAGCTCTCCGATCCGGAGAAGATCGCGGCGCGCACGGCAGAATACGAAGAGCGCTTCGCCAACCCGTTCGTCGCCGCCGAACGCGGCTTCATCGACGAGGTGATCATGCCGCATTCCTCCCGCCGCCGCATCGCCCGCGCCTTCGCCTCGCTTCGCAACAAGCAGGCGACCACGCACTGGAAGAAGCACGATACGATCCCGCTTTAGGAACGGCAGTTGAAATAGATCAATAATTCTGAAGGGAACGTCAAAAACGATTACCGCCTGCGGCAGGTGGCAAACATCCTTCCTATATCCTCCGCTGTCACGCACTGAGGCGCCCCTGCAAGAAGGACCGATTTCATGACCGACACCGAAAAATTCCCGCCAGAAAAGAACCTGCCCGCCGGCTATGTCCCGCCCAAGGCATGGATCTGGGAGCCCGGCAATGGCGGCGCGTTTGCCAGCATCAACCGGCCGATCGCGGGTCCCACCCATGACAGGGAACTGCCTATCGGCAAGCACCCGCTGCAGCTTTATTCGCTCGGCACGCCGAACGGGGTGAAGGTGACGATCATGCTGGAGGAGCTCCTTGCCGCCGGCCATTCCGACGCCGAATACGATGCCTGGCTGATCCGCATCGGCGATGGCGATCAGTTCGGCTCGGGCTTCGTCGCGGTCAACCCGAATTCGAAGATCCCGGCGCTGATGGACCACAGGCCGAAGGACGGCGGCAAGCCGCTCAGGATCTTCGAATCCGGGTCCATCCTCGTCTATCTCGCGGAGAAATTCGGCGCCTTCCTGCCGACTGACACGCGGGCGCGCACGGAGGCCCTCAACTGGCTGTTCTGGCAGATGGGTTCGGCACCCTTCCTCGGCGGCGGCTTCGGGCACTTCTATGCCTATGCGCCGATGAAGATCGAATACGCCATCAATCGCTACGCCATGGAGGTGAAGCGCCAGATGGACGTGCTCAACCGCCACCTGGCCGACAACGAGTATATGGCCGGCAAGGACTACACCGTGGCCGACATGGCGATCTGGCCCTGGTATGGTCGCCTGGCGCTGAAGGATGCCTACAACGACGCCGGCGTTTTCCTGTCTGTCGACGAGTACGAGCACGTGCAGCGCTGGACGAACCAGGTCGGAGAGCGCACCGGCGTCAGGCGCGGGTTCATGGTCAACAGGACGTCGGGCGAGCCGTCCTCGCAGTTGCATGAGCGTCACGACGCCTCGGACTTCGAGACGAAAACGCAGGACAAGTTCGGCGGCGGCGCCGCTGCCAGGGGTTGAAGGAGACGAAGGATGGCGAACCTGCCCGACATGACCAAACACCGGGGCTTCCCCTCCGGCATGCCGGGCACCGGCATCCAGTTCACCATCCGCCGGGCCAACCCGAAGGGCGTGACGCCGATCAAGGCGCTGCCCCGCCACGGCAGGCCCGGAACCAAGGAACACCGGATCGACGCCGCCTTCCTGCATGCGCTCTGGCACCATTTCGGGGCCGAGCCTTTCGAGCGCGGCAATCTGGATGCCGCGCGCATCAACCTCCTGTTCGGCCGCGAGATCGTCGCGGCGGAGAAGGATTTCGACCCGGCTTCCTACGAGGCCCTGCTGGTGATCAACGAAAAGGTCGCGCGGCAGAGCTTTCCGGAGTCCTTTGAAGACGTGTTCGAGGTGTGACCGTGCCCATCAGGAAAATCCTCATTGCCAACCGCGGCGAGATCGCCTGCCGCGTCATTCGCACCGCGAAGAAGATGGGCATCGCCACCGTCGCCGTCTATTCCGATGCCGACCGCGACGCGCTGCATGTGCGTCAGGCCGACGAAGCGGTGCATATCGGGCCCGCCCCCTCCTCGCAGTCCTTTATCGTCATCGACAGGATCCTCGACGCGATCCGCAAGACGGGGGCCGATGCGGTGCATCCCGGCTACGGCTTCCTGTCGGAAAACCCGGCCTTCGCCGAGGCGCTGGAGAAGGAAGGCGTGACCTTCATCGGCCCGCCGGTCGGCGCCATCCAGGCGATGGGCGACAAGATCACCTCCAAGAAGCTCGCCGCGGAAGCCGGCGTCTCCACGGTGCCCGGCCATATGGGGTTGATCGAGGACGCCGACGAGGCGGTCCGGATCTCCACGTCGATCGGCTATCCGGTGATGATCAAGGCGTCCGCCGGCGGCGGCGGCAAGGGCATGCGCATCGCCTGGAACGACGCGGAGGCCCGCGAAGGCTTCCAGTCCTCCAAGAACGAGGCGAAGAGCTCCTTCGGCGACGACCGCATCTTCATCGAGAAGTTCGTGACCGAGCCGCGCCATATCGAGATCCAGGTGCTCGGCGACAGGCACGGCACCGTCCTCTATCTCGGCGAGCGCGAATGCTCGATTCAGCGCCGCAACCAGAAGGTCATAGAGGAGGCGCCCTCTCCCTTCCTCGACGCGGCGACGCGCAAGGCCATGGGCGAACAGGCCGTGGCGCTGGCAAAAGCCGTCGGCTACTATTCAGCCGGCACCGTCGAGTTCATCGTCGACGGCAGCCGCAACTTCTACTTCCTCGAGATGAACACCCGCCTGCAGGTGGAGCATCCCGTCACCGAGCTCGTCACCGGCGTCGACCTGGTCGAGCAGATGATCCGCATCGCATCCGGCGAGACGCTTTCCTTCACCCAGGACGATGTCGAGTTGAACGGCTGGGCGATCGAAAGTCGGCTATACGCGGAAGACCCCTACCGCAACTTCCTGCCCTCCATAGGCCGGCTCACCCGCTATCGCCCGCCGGCCGAGGGCAAGCAGGCCGACGGTACCGTCGTGCGCAACGATACCGGCGTCTTCGAGGGCGGCGATTTCTCGATGTATTACGACCCGATGATCGCCAAGCTCTGCACCTGGGCGCCGGACCGGCAGGCGGCCATCCGCGCCATGGGCGATGCGCTGGACGATTTCGAGGTGGAGGGCATCGGCCACAACCTGCCCTTCCTCTCGGCGGTCATGGAGCATCCGCGCTTCCGCTCCGGCAGGATCACCACCGCCTTCATCGCGGAGGAGTTCCCGGAAGGCTTCTCCGGCGTCCGCCCGGACGAGGACGCAGTCCGTCGCCTCGCGACGATCGCCATTGCCATCAACCAGGCGCTGCAGGAGCGGGCGGTGCAGATCTCCGGCACGATCGGCAACCACCGCCGCGCCGTCTGCCGGGACTGGGTGGTGACGCTTGCCGGCACCGAACTTTCCGGCAGGTTCGAAACCTCCGCCGACGGCACCTTCGTCCGCTTCGATGATGGCGAGGCGCTGTCGGTGGCCAGCGGCTGGCTGCCGGGGCAAAGCCATGCGGGCTTCCATGTCGGCGGACAGCACATGGGCGTCAAGGTCGAGCTTCCCGGTTCGGCGATCCGGCTGCGCTGGCGCGGCATAGACGTCACCGCGCGCGTCCGCAGCCCTCGGGTAGCGGAACTGGCCCGCCTGATGCCGGTCAAGCTGCCGCCGGACACGTCGAAGATGCTGCTCTGCCCCATGCCGGGCGTCATCACCTCGATCGCCGTCAGCCCCGGCGATGCCGTCGAGGCCGGCCAGACGCTCGCCAGCGTCGAGGCCATGAAGATGGAGAACGTCCTGAAGGCCGAGCGCCGGGGGGTCGTCAAGCACATTGCCGCCAGCGCCGGACAGAGCCTCGCGGTGGACGAGCTGATCATGGA
>JAEWKX010000041.1 GCA_023393575.1 Pseudomonadota bacterium | reverse complement strand
GAGAACCGCCGGCTCGAGCAGGAGGCCAGTGCCCAGCGCTCGCAGTCGGAAGAACAGCGCCGCCGCGCCGCGGAGCAGGAGCGCATCCGCGCCGAAGCCATGGCACAGGCAACCACGGGCTTGGCCGATGGCCTGAAGCAGCTTTCCGCCGGCAATCTCGGCTTCCAGCTGACGCAGTCCTTTGCCGAGGAATTCGAAGGCCTGCGCGAGGACTTCAACCGCTCGGTCATGCAGCTTCGCGAAACCATGGCGGCCGTTGCCGAATCCACCGGCTCCATCGACAGCGGATCGCGCGAGATCAGCCAGAGCGCCGAGGACCTGTCGAAGCGCACCGAGCAGCAGGCCGCCTCGCTGGAAGAGACGGCTGCCGCCCTCGACCAGATCACCACCAATGTGGCGAACTCCTCCAAGCGCGCCGAGGAGGCCCGCACCGTCGCCATCCAGGCCAATGACAGCGCCCGCCAGTCCGGCGCCGTCGTCGCCAATGCCGTCGATGCCATGGGCAAGATCGAGCAGTCGTCCAGCCAGATCTCCAACATCATCGGCGTCATCGACGACATCGCCTTCCAGACCAACCTGCTGGCGCTCAATGCCGGCGTCGAGGCGGCCCGCGCAGGCGAAGCCGGCAAGGGTTTTGCCGTCGTCGCCCAGGAGGTCCGCGAACTGGCACAGCGGTCGGCCACCGCGGCCAAGGAGATCAAGGACCTGATCCGCAACTCGTCCGCCGAGGTGGGCAACGGCGTCAAGCTGGTCAGCGACACCGGCGAAGCGCTGAAGACGATCGAGAGCTATATCGTCACCATCAACCAGCACATGGACGCGATCGCCACGTCGGCGCGCGAACAGTCGGTCGGCTTGTCGGAGGTCAACACCGCCGTCAACCAGATGGACCAGGTGACCCAGCAGAACGCCGCCATGGTGGAAGAGGCCAATGCCGCCGGCGCCACCCTCGCCAACGAGGCCGGCCGCCTGCGCGGGCTGATCGGCCAGTTCCAGCTGGGCGGCACGGCGGCCTACCAGCCGGCATCGCAGCAGACGACCAAGCCGGTCGCCAAGGCGGGTGCCAGGTCCGCCCCGGTCACCTCGCCCGCCCGCGGCATGATGGGCAAGATCGCCAACGCCTTCTCGGCCAAGGGCTCCGCCGCCGTCGCCGTCAGCAACGACAGCTGGGAGGAATTCTGAGGCAGGCTGAGACTGAGGCGGAAGCTGCAGTCGCTTCCGCCGCGGCCCTCCCGGCTGAGTTATGAACGCAGGCCACCACCCGAGTCACGATGGCTGACGGCAGTTCTGCATCAATTGCGGACATCCTTCCGAACCGGGCATGGGCGGCGATCAACTCCGGCAGGCGGTCTACGCAGCGCGGCTAGAGATGAAGATCGCCGGACGATTCCGGTTGGTAGATCACCCTCTCAATCCGGATGCGGCGCGTGCGGTCCGTCACCATCCAGTCTATGGCGTCACCTTCCTGATAGCCCAGGATGGCCGTGCCGATGTCGGAGAGGATCGACAGTTTTCGCGCGCGGTTGTCGGCATCTTGCGGATAAACAAGGGTGACGTCCTCCTGCTCGTCGTCAAGATGCAGGACGACCCTGGAATTCATGGTCACGACATCGCGGGCAACACGCTGGGGCGCGACGACGATGGCGCGTTCGATCTCGTGTTCGAGGTCCGCCCTCGGCGTCTCTTCCTCGAACGCCATCAGGCTCTGGAGCCGCGCCTTGTCGATCTCGGTCACATAGATCTCGGGAGAACCTGCCATCGCGCCGTCCCGCAGAAGCTGAAGATAGCGGCCGGCGCTCAGGGTCAGGGATGTGAGCGCCGGTGCCTCGCGTTGAACATGAAAGCCGCAGCGCTCGAAACCCTTCAGCGAACGCGTATTGTTGGGGTGGATCTTGGCGATGACGTTTTCAGCGCGCATGTCGAGGAAGGCGAGCTTCAGGCCCTCGCGGATGGTGCTTCCACCAAGCCCTTGCCCCCAATTATCGCGGTCGCCCACGACCAGGACGATTTCGCAATCGGCACCGCTCTTGACCAGGCGGACGAAGCCGACCGGGCGATCGCTCTGGTCGTAGGCCATGAAGAAGCGGCCCCCCTGATTGAACAGGTGTGTCAGGATCGGCATCTGGGCTCGATCGATGGCCTGAGCGATGAACCGGGACACGCCGCTTGAATCGCTCAGGTAGCGCGTGACGCGTTCGTCCTCCAACCAGTCCATCAGGGTGAATGCGTGCGTCCGGGTGATTTCTGGACGCAACGAGATAAAAGGCTTGTTCATCTTCGCCACCTTCGGTCGCAAGAATGAAAGCCTGTCACGGTCTTCGCCGTGCTGGTTCTTTCGGTGAATACTGAAAACAGAAGGCGGACCTTTAGCAAGGATCGACCCGCAAAGGCCAGAGGAGAAGCGCATTCTGATATGCAGCCAATGCAAAGCTGCCTTGGCTGCCCTTCCCTCCTTTGTCCGCAATCCGCCCCCGGCTACCGCATCAGCTGAACCCTCTCCTCAAGAAAGCCCCTCTATATACCCGTCCCGGTTCAGGAAAATCCTTTCCGCCGAGGGTGAGCTCGGCAGGCCCGGCATGGTCATGATCTCGCCGGTGATGGCGACCACGAAGCCTGCGCCGGCGGCAAGCCGCACTTCGCGCACCGGCACCACATGGCCCTCCGGCGCGCCGCGCAGGTTCGGGTCGGTGGAGAAGGAATACTGCGTCTTCGCCATGCAGACGGGCAGATGGCCGTAGCCGGCCGCCTCCCAGGCCTTCAGCTGGTCGCGCACCGCCTTGTCGGCCGTCACCTCGCCGGCATGATAGATCTTCGACGCCACCGTCTCGATCTTCTCCATCAGCGGCATGTCGTCCGGGTAGAGCGGCCGGAATTCCGCCTGCCCGCTGTCGGCGAGCTCCGCCACGCGCTCCGCCAGTTCCTCGATGCCGGCGGAACCCTCCGCCCAGTGGCGGCAGAGGATGGCGTCGACGCCGTGGCGCGACGCATAGTCCTTCACCGCCGCCACCTCGGCTTGCGTATCGGAGGTGAAGTGGTTGATCGCCACCACCACCGGCACGCCGAAGCGCCGGACGTTGGCGATATGCCGTCCGAGATTGGCGCATCCCCGCGTCAGCGCCGCCACGTCCTCCGCACCGAGGTCCTCCTTCCTCACCCCGCCGTTCATCTTCAGCGCCCGCACGGTGGCGACGATCACCGCGGCCGAAGGCGTGAGACCGGCCTTTCGGCACTTGATGTCGAAGAACTTCTCCGCCCCGAGATCCGCCCCGAAGCCCGCCTCCGTCACCACGTAGTCGCCGAGCTTCAGCGCCGTCTTGGTGGCGATGACCGAATTGCAGCCGTGGGCGATGTTGGCGAACGGCCCGCCATGCACGAAGGCCGGGTTGTTCTCCAGCGTCTGCACCAGGTTCGGCTGCATGGCGTCCTTCAGCAGCACGGCCATCGCACCGTCGGCCTTCAGGTCGCGGGCGAAGACCGGCGACCTGTCGCGCCGATAGGCGACGATGATCGAACCAAGCCGCCGCTCCAGGTCCTCGAAACTCTCCGCCAGGCAAAGGATCGCCATCACCTCCGAGGCGACCGTGATGTCGAAGCCGCATTCGCGCGGGAACCCGTTCGCAACCCCGCCGAGCGCGCCGACCATGTGCCTCAGCGCCCGGTCGTTCATGTCCATCGCCCGCCGCCAGGTGATCCGCCGCACGTCGATGTCGAGCGCGTTGCCCCAGTAGACGTGGTTGTCGATCATCGCCGCGAGCAGGTTGTGCGCCGAGGTTATGGCATGGAAGTCGCCGGTGAAGTGGAGGTTGATGTCCTCCATCGGGATGACCTGCGCATGCCCACCGCCCGCCGCCCCGCCCTTCATCCCGAAGGAGGGGCCGAGCGACGGCTCGCGGATGCAGACGACGGCGCGCCTGCCGATACGGTTCAGCCCGTCGACGAGGCCGACCGTGGTGGTCGTCTTGCCCTCGCCCGCCGGCGTCGGGTTGATGGCGGTGACCAGGATCAGTCTGCCGTCCGGCCTGTCGCCGAGCGAGCGGATGAACGCCGCCCCGACCTTCGCCTTGTCATGCCCGTAGGGCGCCAGATGCTCCACGGGGATGCCGAGCCGGTCGGCCACCTCCATGATCGGCTTCTTGCGCGCCACACGCGCGATCTCGATGTCGGACTTTACCGCCAATGTCCTGGTCCCTCTGCTCTCTCGACCGCGAATTGGCCACAGGGCCGATCATCTGGCAAGCTCCCGGCCGGCATGACACGCGCAGATTCTACTTAACGGTGCAATCCCGCTTGATCTTCACCTCAAGATGCAGATACTCTCCTACTGCGGCTTGGGGGGGACCCGATGAACATCATCGTCTGCTGCGACGGGACATGGAACACGCCCGATGCCATGGAGGACGGACTGCCCAGTCCCACCAACGTGGTGAAGCTCTACAACGCGCTGGCACGGGTCGATGCCGGCGGGCAGGAGCAGAAATTCTACTATCATCCCGGCGTGGGGACCGACGGGACCTGGATCAATCGCGCCCTGGGCGGCGGCACCGGCAAGGGTCTCGGCCTCAACATCATGAGCGCCTACAACTGGCTGGCCCGCAACTATCGCGAAGGCGACCGCATCTGGCTCTTCGGCTTCAGCCGCGGCGCCTATACCGTGCGGAGTCTCGGCGGCATGATCTCCCTCTGCGGGTTGCTGGATCTTTCGACGTTCAAGGGGCGCCCCAAGGATGCGTGGGACGAGGTCCAGAAGATCTTCGACGCCTACCGGCAGGAAAAGCCGGGGCGCATCAGGGCCTCGGCGAGGCACGCCTTCCATCACGCGAAGGCCGGCGAATCTCCGGCCGGTCGCACGCCGATCCATTTCATCGGCGTCTGGGATACCGTCGGCTCGCTCGGCATTCCTGACGACATGGCGCTCCTCAATCTCCTCGACGATCCCGAGAACCACCGTTTCCACAATACCACCCTCGGGCCGGTCGTCCGCCATGCCCGCCATGCCGTGGCACTGGATGAATTTCGCCAGAGCTTCCTGCCGACGCTCTGGGAGAAGCCTGAAGGCTGGGACGGGACGCTGAGGCAGGTCTGGTTCCCCGGAGCGCATGGG
>JAEWKX010000013.1 GCA_023393575.1 Pseudomonadota bacterium | reverse complement strand
AGGTGATCAGGTCGCCCGCCGAACCGGCGTCAAGCTTGGCGTTGAGCGCGGCGTTGTATTCGGTCGGTGCCGACGGCGCGAACACCACCTTGATGCCGGGGTGCTTCGCCTCGAAGGCGGGGATCAGCTTTTCCTGCCAGATCGGCAGGTCGTCATTGCGCCAGCTCTCGATGGTGAGTTGGGTTTCCTGCGCCAACACGGCGCCCGCGGACGCGAGCGCCGTGCCGGCCAGAAGCATGCCTGTCAGAATGCGGGTCATGATGTTCTCCCTCTTCGTTCACGCCCTTCAGGCGCGTTTGTGGAACCCGTTGATGTCCTGGAATGCTGCGAGCGCGGACCGCAGCACATCGTCATTTTGATGCAGAATGCGCCGCGCGTCCCCGGCACTCGGAGTGCCGGCCGCGAGGAGCACCGCAACTTTGACGGAACCCTCGGCCATGGCCAGCAGCCGCTTCGCCTCTTCCTCGGCCACGCCGGCAATATCGGCAACCATGCGCGTTGCACGCGCCTTCAGCTTGATGTTGTCCGGATGGAGGTTGACCATATGGCCGTCATGTACATGGCCCAGCCTTATCGCCGCCAGTGTCGACAGCATATTGAAGGCGATCTTCTGCGCCGTTCCGGCACCCATGCGCGTGGAGCCGGCAATCACCTCCGGCGGCGTCTGGAGCAGGATCGAGACGTCGGCATGGGAAAACAGTGCGGCACCCGGATTGTTGGCGATCCCCACAACCTGCGCCCCGCGCTCCCTGGCGGCCTGCGCGACGGCGACAGCGTAGGGAGTGGAGCCGCTTGCCGAGACGCAGAGGACGCAGTCGGAAGCTTCCACCACCGCGGCATCCCGGCGGGCCTGCTCGACGTCATCCTCGGGCGAGCCCGCGAGGTCGCCGAGGCTCGCCACGCCGCCCGCGAGCAGCACGAGGATCCGGTCCTTCGGAATGCCGTAGGTGCCGGGCAGTTCCAGTGCATCGGCCATGGCCATGAGCCCCGAACTGCCGGCGCCGGCGTAAACCAGCTTGCCACCCGACCTGAGCGCCTGTGCCATACGGTCCGAGCCGGCCTCGATCGAGGGTATCGCTGCGTCCACTGCCGCCGCCGCAGCCTGCTGGCCGGACGCGAGGAGGCTCAGGATCTTCCTCGGCGGACGCCTATCGAGCCCTTCCGCTTCTCCATGCCTGGCTTCGGTGGCGGTTCCGCTCATCCGTCTCTCCCTCTTGCCCAAAATGATGCCAAAAAAATACCAATTGTCCAGACGGCAAATTAAGAAATGTGACGAATATGTTAAATCATTGTACCCACGAGTGTTTGAAGTGCGGTTTGAGCCGAGATTTCGCCTGAGACGAGCGCAGTCTTTTTAGCTCTTGGTAATTGGTATTTTTTTGGTATTGTATGTTTGGAGGTCGGATCATGCAGGGATATTTTATCGGCATCGATGGAGGCGGAACCAGTTGCCGGGCTGCCGTTGCGGATGCGGAAGGCCGCATCCTCGGCCGCGGGCGTAGCGGCGCATCCAACATCCTGACCGATCCCGACACCGCGCTCAGGCACATCGAAGACGCGGCTAGGCTGGCCTTTCGGGAAGCGGGACTGGCGGAGGATCTCTCCGCAGCAGCGGCACTGCTGGGCGTTGCCGGAAACAATGTCGGCGATGCGGTATCCTACGTGCTTGCCCGCCTGCCCTTCGCCTGCTCGGAAATCGTTTCCGACGGCCTCATTGCGATGCAGGGAGCGCTTGGCGACGCCGACGGCGCGATCGCGATCGTCGGTACCGGCACGATCTTCATCGTGCGTCACCGTGAGGCGATCTACCATCTGGGCGGCTGGGGATTCCAGGTCGGAGACCTCGGCGGGGGCGCACGCATCGGCCACGCGGCGCTGCAGGAAAGCCTCCTCGCCCATGACGGCATCCGGCCCGGCACCGCCTTGACGAAGGCGATCCTGGACGAATTCGGGCACGACCCCAAGCAGGTCGTCGATTTTGCCCGTGCCGCCCGCCCCGGCGATTTCGGCCGTTATGCGCCCAACGTTATAGCACTCGCTGAAAAGGGCGACCTCACCGCGCTGCGACTGATGCGGGAGGCAGCTTCGCATGTCGACGAAGCGCTCGACGCCATCGCTCGGATCGATGGCGGCACCGGGCGGCTCTGCCTGCTCGGCGGCCTGGCGGAGGCCTACCCCCCCTATCTCGCCGACCGCCACCGGAACCGGCTTGTCCCACCGCTGGCCGATGCGCTGACCGGGGCAGTGGCACTGGCCGCCAAGACCTTCCGGACGGAGGAGGCGCCATGACGGTCCCGCTCGCCTCGCTGTTTCCCCTGAAAGGTCTGCAGGCGCCCGGCGGCGGGCCGCTCTATCTCAGGCTTCGGCAATTGCACGAGGAGGCGATCCGGTCCGGACGGATCGGCCAGGGCGATGCCCTTCCCGCCGAACGGGACCTCGCAGACTACGCCAAGGTCAGCCGGGTCACGGTGCGCAAGGCAGTAGACGATCTCGTCCGCGACGGCCTGCTCCTGCGACGCCAGGGTTCCGGTACCTTCGTCGCCAAACCCGTCTCACGCGTGCAGCAGCCCTTGTCGCGGCTTACATCCTTCACCGAGGACATGGCGCGGCGCGGCCTCGACACCCGCTCCGAGTGGCTGGAGCGCGGCCTGTTCCACCCGTCGCCGGAAGAAATGATGATGCTCGGCCTTGCCGCCGGCACTCTGGTGGCGCGCATCGCCCGTCTGCGCATCACCAGGGAGATGCCGCTGGCGATCGAGCGGGCGAGCCTGTCGGCCGAATTCCTGCCGGATCCGACCGCGGTGACCTCGTCACTCTATGCCGAGCTGGAAAAGAAGAACGCGCGTCCCGTACGGGCCATCCAGCGCATTTCCGCCTGCAACGTCAAGGAGGCTGAAGCAGGCCTGCTCGCCGTCCCGGCCGGTGCTGCGGGGCTCTCCATCGAGCGCATTTCCTATCTCGCCTCCGGCCGGGTGGTGGAGTTCACCCGCTCGCTCTATCGCGGCGATACCTACGATTTCGTTGCCGAACTGACATTGGGAGAATGACATGCAGACGCGTATGCGGCGCGAGATAAACGAGATTCCCGACGCAGTGAGCAGGTTGCTGGAACAGTCGGCGACCGATCTGTCGGCGGCCGGCCGGGCGCTTCGGGAACGCGATCCCGCCTTCCTGATGACCATCGCCCGCGGTTCCTCCGACCACGCGGCGACCTTCATCAAGTATGCGATCGAACTTACCGCTGGACGACCCGTTGCCTCGCTCGGCCCGTCGCTGGCATCCATATACCACGCACCCATGAAGCTTGCCGGCAGCGCTGCGATCGCGATCTCGCAGTCCGGCAGGAGCCCTGACATCGTCGCCATGGCGAAAGCCGCAAGCGAGGCCGGCGCGTTAAGCCTCGCGCTGACGAACACCGCCGGATCGCCCATGGCGCTCGCCTGCTCCCACGCGATCGACATCAAGGCCGGGCCGGAAGTCGCGGTCGCCGCCACCAAATCCTGCTTCAATTCGATCGTTGCCGGGCTCGCCGTCCTGGCGGAATGGGTGGACGACGCCGCACTGCGGCAGGCCCTGCAGGCCCTGCCCGGCTTCTGTGCCCGCGCCGTCGACCTCGAGTGGACGGATCTTGCCGGACAGCTGGGCGATGCCGATTCTCTCTTCATGCTCGGCCGGGGACCGGCCCTGGCGATTGCCAGCGAAGCCGCGCTCAAGTTCAAGGAAACCTCAAACATGCATGCCGAGGCCTATTCCTCGGCAGAGGTCCTGCACGGCCCGGTGGCACTCGTCGACCACCGCTTCCCGATCATCGCCTTCGCGGCCCGCGACGCAGCCGAGACGTCGGTCGTGGAGATCGCGGACGGCCTCGTCGGCAAGGGAGCACTCGTCTTCGCAACATCGGCACGGGCCGGGAAGGCCACGAAGCTTCCGTTCGTGGCAACCGGCCATCCGCTGACGGACGCGCTCTGCCTCATCCTGCCCTTCTACGGCTTCGTGGAGGCGTGGTCGCGCGCCCGCGGCCACGATCCGGACGCGCCGGCGGCGCTCAAGAAAGTGACGGAAACAAAATGATTTCGACGGCCATCCGCGGTGCCCGCATCTTCGACGGCGAGACCTGGCATCAGGGCGCGGCACTCCTGCTATCGGAAGGACGCGTGGTAGCTATCATCCAGGACACGGATATTCCGGACGGGGTCAAGGTGATCGAGGCCGGAGGCGGCATGCTCGTCCCCGGCTTCATCGATCTGCAGGTGAACGGCGGTGGCGGCGTCATGCTGAACGACGCACCGACGGTTGAGGGTCTGCGGACCATCTGCTCCGCCCACGCCCGATTCGGCACCACCGCGCTCCTGCCGACGCTGATCACCGATATGCCCGAGACCACGGCGGCCGTCATCGCCGCAGGCCGAAGGGCGCGCACCGAGCGCGTACCGGGTTTTCTTGGGCTGCATCTCGAGGGGCCGCACCTGTCACTCGGCCGCAAGGGCGCGCACGACCCTTCGCTGATCCGGGCGATGGAGCAGGCTGACCTGGACCTCCTTCTCTCCTGCCGCGGAGTCTTCCCGGCGATGATGATCACCGTTGCCCCGGAAAATGTGACTGAAGCGCAGGTCGTCCGCCTGTCGGAGGCGGGTTTTATCGTCAGCCTCGGCCATACGGATGCCGGTTTCGAGACGGTGGAACGCTATGTCCAGGCGGGAGCCCGTACCGTCACGCATCTGTTCAACGCCATGAGCCCACTCGGCCACCGCGAGCCGGGGATGGTCGGCGCCGCACTCCACACCGGCAGCCTCCATGCCGGCCTGATCGCCGATGGCATCCATGTCCACCCGGCAGCCATGGCGATCGCGCTGCGGTCGAAACAGCGACCGGGCCGGATCTTCGTCGTCACGGACGCCATGTCCCCCATCGGCACCGACCTCACTCACTTCACCCTGAACGGCCGGGAAATCCTGCGTCGGGATGGCCGGCTAACCCTGGCCGACGGGACGCTTGCCGGCGCCGACATAGACATGCTCGCCTCCGTCCGCTTCCTGCACCGGGTTCTCGCTCTTCCGCTCGAGGAGGCCCTTCGCATGGTTTCCCAATACCCGGCCGACGCCGTCGGGCTGTCCATGCGGAAGGGCCTCCTGAAGCCGGGCTTCGACGCGGACTGCGTGATGCTCACGGACGATCTGCAGATGAGAAGCACCTGGATCGGCGGGGCCTGCGTCTACTCGCAATGACTCTCCGGGAGAGGAAACCGGATCCGGATGCATAGGCCCCGGCCATCGACTCCATCCAGCAACTCCATCCTGGCGCGATGCAGTTCCGCGATCTCCTCGACGATCGGCAAACCGAGCCCCGAGCCCGACGAATCGGCGCGGGTACCGCGGTCGAAACGCTGCAGGACGGCTACGCGCCTGTCTGCCGGAATACCCGGTCCGTTATCCTCCACCTCGAGAACCGCTTCGTCTCCTTGCCGGATCGCACGGACCGTCATCTCCGCACCACGGCCGGCATAGAGAAGCCCGTTGGTGATGAGGTTCTTCAACAGCTCGCCGAGAAGCAGTGGTTCGCCCAGGATCGGCAGGGGATCGGCGCCCTCGAAGCCCAGATCGATCCCCGCCTCCGCCGCCAGGGGCACATGGTCCGCAGTCAGTGTCTGCGCCAGCGACAAAAGATCGGCCTCCTTGAAAGACGCCGAGCGCGTCGCCGCATCGATCTTCGCCATCAACAGCAACTGGCCGAGCAGGCGTTCTCCATCCGCGACCGCTTTATCAGCCTTGCCGACCGCACGCTTCGCACTCTCGAGATCGGTGGCGCGGGCGGCGAGGGCAAGCTGCGTGCGGATGATGGCAAGGGGGGTGCGCAACTGGTGGCTGGCATTCCCGGTAAAGTTCCGCAGCGCATCGAGCGCCGACTCCAGCCGGACCATGAAGGAATTCACCGTATCGACGAGACCCTGCACCTCGCTCGGGACACGTTCCACGATGGGATGAAGGTCATCCGGGCTTCGTTGCGCGATCGCCTCGCTGAAACGGTAGAGCGGGCGAAGCGAGACGGTTACCGCCACCCAGACGATGACGGCTGCACCGACGATCATGAAGAGCAGGCGGGCGGCAGACCGAAACAGGATCGTCTGCATCAGCTGCTGGCGGGCGATGGTCGTCTCCGCCACCGTGACGACGAAAGGCACGGAGTTTATGCCGGTCGAGGCGGACCGGGCAAGGACCGCCACGCGGATCGGCTCGCCCCGGAACGTCGAGTCTTCGAATGCCGCCGCCTGTCCCTCGGCACGCGGTACGGAGGGAAGGTTCTGATAGCCGGTGATGAACGTGCCGGGCGGGCCGTCGACGCGGTAGAAGACACGGTCCTGTGCCGCCGATGTCAGCATTTCCAGCGCAACATAGGGGATATCGACCTCCAGGTCGCCATCCTCAGAAACGATGACGCGTTCGGCGATCGCGAGCGCGGAGCCCGCCAGCACGCGGTCGGAAACCTCGTTTGCCGTCTTTTCGGCTTCCCGCCAGGTATCGGCGAGAGCAAAGGCTCCCAACACGGCGGTGGCGATCAGCAACCAGGCAAGCAGCCGCCGCCGCAAGGAATAGGAATGGGTCATGAAGCCGGGCTTGTGTTTTCGAGGTAATAGCCGATGCCGCGGGCCGTGCGGACCGTCAGCCCATGCGGCGCAAGGCGCCGTCGAAGCCGGCTAACATATTGCTCGATCGCATTTGCCGACAGATCCTCATCGAAGCCGGTCAACGAGCGGACGATGGCATCCTTGGAGACCACCTTTCCGGCGCGCAGGAACAACAATTCCAGCAGGGCGACCTCCCGTGCGGGGATGTCGAGCGGTAGCCCGGAACTGCTGAAGGTTCGCGACGTCAGGTCGAGGGTGACGCCGCCGAACTGGATGACGGAGCTTCGGAGCCCTGCCTGCCGCCGAAGCAGCATGCGGATCCGTGCCTCGAATTCGGAGATGTCGAACGGCTTGATCATGTAGTCGTCGGCGCCGAGGTCCAGGCCCCGCACGCGCTCCTCCGGCGTGCCACGCGCCGTCAGGATCATCACCGCCGCCTTGTTCTGGCGGGAGCGCATGGAACGCAGCACCTCGAGACCATCCATTTCCGGCAGGTTGAGGTCGAGAATGACGAGATCGTAGGCTTCGGCGGCGGCGACCGCCTCGGCCGAAGCCCCATCGGTCACCACGTCGACGGCATATCCGCTCCCGCGCAGGATCATCGACAGACCCTCCGCCAGCGCCTGATTGTCTTCCACCAGAAGAATTCGCACGTGGTTACCCCCTCCGGACAGATTATCCGGCCGGAGGGGGAATGTCACGAAAGCCCGGCCGGTATCCTCGGCTTGTGCTGCCTCGCGCGCTGGTGCATTCTTCTGAAAATGAAGCCACTCTTCATCCTCCCACTTCTTTTCGCTTTCCTGTCCGCCAGTCTTGCATGCGCCGCAACGACGGTCTTTCCGGCTCTGTCCGGCCGCGCGGACGCACCGGTTCTGGTGGTCTATTCCTCCCTCGACGAGCCGCTCGCGCGGCCGATGATCGCCGGCTTCCAGTCCGCCAACCCGGACGTCGCCATCCACTACGAGGACATGCTGACCGGCAAGATCTACGACCGGATCGTACGGGAAACGGACGCAGGCCAGAAGACCGCCGATTTTGCCTTCTCCTCGGCAATGGACCTGCAGGTGAAGCTCGCCAATGACGGCTATGCGCAGCGCAGCGACCTGCCGATGAGCGACCGCTGGCCCGGATGGGCGAACTGGCGCAACACCGCCTATGCCCTGACGTTCGAGCCTGCCGTCTTCGTCTACCACAAGCCGAGCTTCCGGGACGAGGCTCCCCCATCGACCCGTGCGGAGTTCATACATCTCCTCCAGCGCAAGGGAGACGCCATCTACGGCCGGATCGGCACCTACGACATCGAGCGCTCGGGCGTCGGCTTCCTGTTCATGTCGCGCGACCAGGAACAGTTCGGGGACATCTGGTCCGTCATCCAGGCGATGGGCGCCGCCGGCGTAAAGCTCTATTCTACGAGCCAGGCCATTCTCGAACGGGTGGCCGATGGGCGTTTCCTCCTCGGCTACAACATCCTCGGCTCCTACGCTGCGGACTGGGCCTCACGGCATCCGGACATTGGTATCGTCCTGCCCAAGGACTATACGGTGGTGATGTCGCGCATCGGGCTGGTGCCCCAGGCCGCGGCTTCGCCCGAACTCGGACGCCGCTACCTTGCCTTCTTCATGTCCAAGGAAGGCCAGACGATCATGGCGCGCGAGTTGCAGATTCCCGCCGTCAGTCCCGACGTCTCCGGCAACAACACCGCAACCACCATGCGGGAATTGCTCGGCGGACAGCTCAAGCCGGTCCCGGGCAGCCTTGGGCTGATGGTCTATCTCGACCAGGTGAAGCGGGCGC
>JAEWKX010000010.1 GCA_023393575.1 Pseudomonadota bacterium | reverse complement strand
TGTCGCAGAACGTCACCGAGCTGCCGCTCATCGGCGAGATACCCTATCCCCTGGTGACGGCGGCGGTGCTCTGGTCGCTGTTCGGGACGGTCTTCCTGGCGCTCGTGGGGATCAAGCTGCCGGGACTCGAATTCCGTAACCAGCGCGTCGAGGCGGCGTACCGAAAGGAACTCGTCTACGGCGAGGACCATGCCGACCGCGCCGAGCCGATGACGGTCGCGGAACTCTTCGACAATGTGCGCCGCAATTATTTCACGCTCTATTTCCACTATCTCTATTTCAACATCGCCCGCATCTTCTACCTGCAGATCAACAACATCTTCTCGCTGCTGATCCTGGCGCCGTCGATCATCGCCGGCAAGATCTCGCTCGGCGCGCTGAACCAGATCTCCGGCGCCTTCGGGCAGGTAACCTCGTCCTTCCAGTATCTCGACTCGTCCTGGCCGACGATCGTCGAGCTCTTGTCCATCTACAAGCGCCTGCGCGCCTTCGAGGCGACGATCGACAACGAGCCGCTGCCGGAGATCGACCAGCATTATCTGGAGCGTGAAGCCGCCGGCGGCGAGATGGAGGCCGACCGGCCGACCTGATGCGCAGCACTGGCGGCCGCGCGGAGAGGTCCGGGCGGTTGCGGGGGAGAAGGGCAGGCGGAGGCATAAGGGGTTTGGTGGTTCAGGCGTTCCGCCTGCCCCGACCGTGGTTTCCGCCGGAAATCGTTCCTGCAATTCCGGCAGTCCTCACAGCCATCACCGGCGCCGAGGCCCGACCCAAGTGGGCAGCCGGTGCGCGACCCGGCGTCCCCATCCGATGACGCTTCCATTGTCGCAGCAGATGCGGGAGCGGGGATGAAGGAGAAGGGGGCTGAGTCCTATGCCGTTGACCGCAGACGAGAAAAAGAATTCGGGACGCGGAAAACATCCCCGGAGCAACTTGCTCAATCCGACTCCGGTTCGATGGCGCTCACGACGCGGGTGACGATTTCCGCCATCGTGGCCTCGTCCAGCGTTTCGATGTACTGCGCCGTCCGCTGCTGTATTCGCGCCGGGATGTCGAAGCTGCGGACTTGATTGCAGACGGCGACGCCCGTGGTGTCGTGACCGGTCACAGATACGGCAAGGCCGACGTCGCGCGAGAACGCTCCACCCGTCGTTATGGGCACCGTCATGGAGACGCCGAGCGCGTTGATCTCTCGCGGCGTGATGACGACATAGCGATGCCTGTGCTTCATCTCGCGGCCGGCGACGGGGTTGGGGTCGATCCAGTAGACGTCACCGCGCTTCGGCACATTGCTGCGGATCATCAGCCGATCTCGCGTCCCACAGGATCACCGTCCAGCGGTGCCGTTTCCGAGGACAGTTTCTGCAGCTTGTCGGATTCCCTCAGCAATTCGCCGAGGGTATAACGCTTGCTTGTCTTCTGAACTGGCCGGGCGACCAGAGCTCCGTCTGCCACCACGAGCGACAACTGGTCGCCGACCTGCGTCTGCATCAACTTCAGGACCGCCGGTGGAATGGTCACGACGGCAGCTCCGCCCTGGCGCCTGATCTTAGTGGTGATGGTCATCATCTCGCTCCGAATGTGCAACATATGTAGCACGTCAGGCCAGTGTTTCCAATTAGACGCTACAGGCCAGAGGAATCCGCAGCGTGCCAGCCGAGCTCCTGGATTGCCTCGCCATAGGTCACGCAGCCGACATCCGGCCGGCCGCACACCTCCGTCACGAGGCGTTCCATGGCGCGCCAGTAGGCGCCGCCGTTCATCGCGACGAAATGCAGGCCGATCTGCAGGGGGATGCGGTCGCCTTCGTATTGCCGGTCGAAGGCGGCGCGGAAGGCGGCATAGGCGCGCTCCTCGAACCCGGACGAGCGGCTGGGGTTCTCGACGCCGCCCGAATGGCGGATGAAGAGATTGTAGTCCATGGCGATGATCGGGCGCCCCTTCGGCCCTTCCGGAACGAGCGGCAGGCCGAAGGCGAGGACGCCGTCCCTTTCGGCCGGCAGGAGCGGGCCCTTCGTCACGGTGCTCGCATCATAGACGAAGCCTTCCGCACGCCCGGCCTCGAAGAGGCTGCCGGGGGCGGAGAGATAAGGCGCACGGAAGCCGTCGATGCCGGCGACGAAGTCCCTCCAGCCGTCCGGCTCGCTCGCGGCGTCGCCGTTGGCGGCCCAGGCCTCGGAGAGGATCGACCGGAAGCTTCTCATCTCGGCGCGCCAATCGGAGACGGACCAGTCGGCGCCGTCGAAGTGGCCGCAGGTGTGGCTGGCGATCTCGTGCCCTTCGCCATGCGCCTGCCAGACATGCGAAAGCCGGGCCCGGGCCTCCTCGCGGGTCTGCGCGAAACCGATGTTGGAGCGTCCCGCCTTGTGGTGTGGCCCCTTGTAGGCCACGGCGTCCTCTCGGGCGATGACCAGCGAGCAGGACAGGAAATAGGTGAAGCGGGCGCCGGAGGTCTTCGCGAAGTCACGGCTTCGCTGCCAGAGCGCGTTGTCGCCGGCACCGTCGAAGGAGACGAGCAGGAGCTGTCTCGGCCGGCCGGCGTCGGAGGCGAGGGAGAGGGCGGGAAGGCAAAGGCCGAGGACAAGGCAGGGGAGAAATCGATAAAGCATGGATACCGCAGAACAGAATGACGGGTCCCTTCTGTGGCGCGAATGCGGCGATGCTTTGGAGAGGCTGGCGGCGCCCCGCATTTGTGGTTAATTCCCGGACAGGGATTTCAAAACGGGAACCAAAAGATCATGCTCCTGCTCGTCATCAGTCTCATCCTGTTCTTCGGTGTTCACCTCGTCCGCGTCGTCGCGCCGGGCTGGCGCGCCTCGGTCATCGCGGCAAGGGGCGAGCGCGCCTGGAAACTCGGCTACTCGATCGTCAGCATCGCGACGCTTCTCCTGGTGATCTATGCGTTTGGCGAGGCCCGCCCGGAGACTGCGATACTCTACACGCCGCCGGTCTGGATGGCGCATCTCTCATCGCTGCTGATGCTCGTCGCGATGATCTGTCTCGTGGCGAGCCTGATGCCGCCGGGCCATATCGCGTCGAAGACAAAGCACCCGATGGTGCTGTCGGTGAAGATCTGGGCGCTGGCCCACCTGCTCGCCAATGGGGAGGTTTCCTCCGTCATCCTGTTTGCGGGCTTCCTCGCCTGGGGCGTGGTTCTCCGGATCGCGCTGAAGCGGCGGGAGCGGAGCGGCGAACTGGTCCGCAGGCCGTTCGTCTCGGCGCGCTACGATGCGCTCGCCGTGGTGGTCGGCACGGTGGTCTATCTCCTGTTCATCTGGCGCCTGCATGTCTGGCTGATCGGCGTCCAGCCGCTGCCGATCTGAGAATCGCCGCGGCACCCCTTACATCACGCGGAAAATGCGCTAGAAGGCGCCTTTCCGCACGATGGATGATCATGGGCCTGCGAGGCCGGAGATTTTGATGGCGCACGACAACGACAGCTTTATCCGCGAGGTGAACGAGGAACTGCGTTCCGACCAGTTCAGGAACGCCTGGGCGCGTTACGGCAGGATCGCCATCGGCGTCGCCATCGTCATCGTGCTCATGACGGCCGGCTATCGCGGCTATGAATACTGGCGGACGCACAATGCCTCGCAGTCCGGCGATCGCTTCCTCGCGGCCCTGAAGCTCGCCTCCGAGAACAAGCACGACGAGGCGCTGGCCGCCTTCCAGGCGCTGGAAGCCGACAGCAACGGCGACTATCCGGTCCTGGCGCAGCTGCGTGCGGCCGCGGTCCTGGCGGAGAAGGGAGACGTTCCGGCTGCGGTCGAGGCTTTCAAGGCGGACGCCGCCGAAGGTTCCGCGCCGGAAGCCATGCGTGACGTCGCGCGGCTTCGCGCCGCCTGGCTGCTGATCGACACCGGCACCTACGAGCAGGTCTCGGCGGAGGCGGAGGTGCTGACGGGCGGAAACCACGCGCTGCGCAATTCGGCCCGTGAAGCGCTTGGGCTCGCGGCCTACAAGGCGGACGACATGGCGCGCGCCAAGGAGTGGTTCCAGGCGATCGCCGACGACGCGACCGCGCCGCGCAATGTCGCAAGCCGTGCGCAGATCATGCTCGACAACATCGCCGCATCCGGCAAGGCGCCCTAAGTCCCGCAAGGGAAGGGCTGAAGGAAGAGACGCATGAGCTTCACCGTCGCGATCGTCGGACGACCGAATGTGGGCAAGTCGACGCTGTTCAACCGGCTGGTGGGCAAGAAGCTCGCGCTGGTGGACGATACGCCGGGCGTGACCCGCGACAGGCGTCCGGGCGACGCCAAGCTCGTCGATCTTCGCTTCACCATCATCGACACGGCAGGCCTCGAAGAGACGGGGCCGGATACCCTCGAAGGCCGGATGCGGGCGCAGACCGAACTGGCGATCGAGGAGGCGGACCTGACGCTCTTCGTCGTCGACGCCAAGATGGGCCTGACGCCGCTCGACAAGACCTTCGGCGAACTCTTGCGCCGCAGCGGCAAGCCTGTCGTGCTGGTCGCCAACAAGTCGGAGGCGCGTGGTTCCGATGGGGGGTTCTACGACGCCTATACGCTGGGCCTCGGCGAGCCGGTGCCGATCTCGGCCGAGCACGGGCAGGGGATGATCGACCTGCGCGACGCCATCGTCGAGGCGATCGGTGAAGAGCGTGCCTTCGGCGACGACGAGGACGAAGCGGTCACCGACGTCGTCGTTCCCGCCTCGGAGGTGGCAGGCGACGAGGACGAGGATGCCGAGCCCGCCTACGACGAGACCAAGCCGCTGCGGGTTGCGATCGTCGGCCGTCCGAATGCCGGCAAATCGACGCTGATCAACCGCTTCCTCGGCGAAGACCGGCTGCTGACGGGGCCGGAGGCCGGGATCACCCGCGATTCGATCTCCGTCGAATGGGACTGGCGCGGCCGCACCATCAAGATGTTCGACACCGCCGGCATGCGGCGCAAGGCGCGGGTACAGGAGAA
Organism: Pseudomonadota bacterium; assembly: GCA_023393575.1. Lineage (GTDB taxonomy): Bacteria > Pseudomonadota > Alphaproteobacteria > Rhizobiales > Rhizobiaceae > Neorhizobium. The sequence continues at coordinate 524 of JAEWKX010000010.1, read as the reverse complement.
GCTGGAGAAGCTCTCCGTCGCCGATGCGCTGCGCGCCATCCGCTTCGCCGAGACCGTGGTCATCGTCTTCGACGCCACCATCCCCTTCGAGAAGCAGGACCTGCAGATCGTCGACCTCGTGCTGCGCGAGGGCCGGGCCGCCGTGCTCGCCTTCAACAAGTGGGACCTCGTCGAGGAGCCGCAGGCGGTGCTTGCCGACTTGCGCGAGAAGACGGAACGGCTCCTGCCGCAGGCGCGCGGCATCCGCGCCGTGCCGATCTCGGGACAGACGGGCTACGGCCTCGACAAGCTGATGCAGAACATCATCGACACCGACAAGGTGTGGAACAAGCGCATCTCGACGGCGAAGCTCAACCGCTGGCTGGAAGGGGTGCAGGTGCAGCATCCGCCGCCCGCCGTTTCCGGCCGCCGGCTGAAGCTCAAATACATGACGCAGGTGAAGGCACGTCCGCCGGCCTTCATGATCTCCTGCACGCGGCCCGAAGCGGTGCCGGAACATTACCTGCGCTACCTCACCAACGGGC